>JAQGJF010000051.1 GCA_028290765.1 Tardiphaga sp. | reverse complement strand
CAGAGCACCACATCGATGGCCTCTTTGGGCGTGATCGATGGGAGCCCGGAATCCACCTTGTGGATCCTGATCCAGACTTCATCGTCCTTGTCGTGGTGTTTGGCGAGCCATTTGTAAAAACTCGCGGTATCCTTGAACGCGCGAACCTTTTCGGGATCGACCTTGACGGGCGCCATTAGTTTGGCTGCCTTCCATAAACCTTCCTCGTCACCGTTGCGACCATCGCCTCCCCCACTCCTTTGTTCCGAACAGCTTCAGTCTGTCCGCGCCAGAACGGCGCGCCTCAAGCGGACTTGGCTTTCTTTTTAGCTTGCACCGAATTGTTCAGCGCCACGGCGGCGCGGATCAGCGCCTTCAACGCCTTTTCGTCGATCTTGTCGCCCTCGTGGAAATCGATGGCACGCCTGGTGTTGCCTTCGAGGCTGGAGTTGAAGAGGTGTGACGGGTCCTCCAGCGAGGCGCCCTTGGCGAAGGTCATCTTCACGGCATTCTTGTAGGTCTCGCCGGTGCAGATGATTCCGCCGTGCGACCACACCGGAACCCCTCGCCACTTCCACTCCTCGACCACTTCGGGCTCGGCCTGCTTGATGAGCGTTCGGACCCGGGCGAGCGTCTCGCCCCGCCAATCACCCAGCTCCTTGATTTTCGCATCGATCAGCCGGGAGGGAGAGTCTCCTGCCGTTGCTTCCTTCGAGCCGCTCTTCTTCATGCTTGTCGCCTTCTTCATGGTTGTTGTCGCTCGCCACTCGAATATCGAAAGTTCCTAGCCGTCAGGCCCTGCCCCAGCCGGGCCATTGGCCGGCTTGCTTCACCCAACCGGCGAGTTGCGCTTCGTCGAGCGTGTCACGTTCCCGCACGTCGAGGGCACGCTGGGGTTTGGTCGCCAGATGAACCGGAGGAACCGGCGTAAGTTTGGCGCCGTCGAAGAACACCAGCTTGAGGTGGGCCTTGAAGGAGGCGATCGCGAGGAACCAGCCCTGGCCGGGCACGCCGTACCAGATCCCGTGCCACTTGACCGCCTTGTGGACGTTGCCGGCCTCGCGCGTCACGACCGCATCGACGCGGCGAGCGCGGTCCATTTGCCAGTCCGGCAGCAGATCGATCCAGGCCTGCACGGCGCCGTCGCCCTCGGACTTGGGAACCGCATAATGCGCCGGCAGTCCCTTCGCGGCGGCATTCGCCGGCTTGCGGGCTAATGATTTGGCAGATGATTTGGCGACCGACCGCTTCGGCTTGGCGGCCTTTGCGATCTTCGCGGACTCCTTGGACGTCTTGCCGGCCATTGCGTTCGCTCCCATCCGCCGGTTCGTCAGCCGCTACGCCATTTGGTGGCATACGGCAGCACGAATAAGTACAGGCCGGTGAGCAGGAGCAAGGCGAGCGGGAGCAGCGCCAGCAGGCCCAGCCAGTCGGCATACGCACCCCGTGCCACGGCGATGGAGTTAATGATGACGGCAACCGTAAAGGCAATGGACAGCCAGCGGTGGATCTGCCGAAGCCAATTGTTCCAATTCAATGGGATCTCCTTTTGAAAACGAGCCGAAGCTGATCGAGCGACCCGCTCGGCGACGGCGTTCTTCGCAACCTTCGTTGACGTGATGGGCAACTCGTTGGCCATTACGTTCATCCGCAGATGATCAGCTGCGCAACTCCGCAAACCTGCCTTGACCTTGGCTTTGGCTTTGACGTGTGCCTGCAGACTTCAAGCGACCCGCGCCAGGATCTGCTCCAGCTTTGCGAAGAACTGCTGCCACCCCGCTTTGGCGCCCCCGTAGGCCTGCGGCTGATCCGGCCGGAAGCCCGACTGCTCCATGCGCAGGTGGGTCCCGGTGCCCGTCGGGGTGAGAGTCCAGGTCACTACACTCTTCAGATTGTAGGCCGCATCGTCGTGCGTAAAATTCCAGGTGTAGGTCAGCGTTTTGCACGGCTCGACGGCTAGGACCTCGCAGTCCAGAACGCCGCCCCAGTCGCCGCGAAGATTGAACCTGTGACCCACGTCCGGCTTGAAGTCATTCTTCATGAGCCACTCCTCGATCAGGTGTGGTTGCGTGAGCGCGCGCCAGATCTTTTCCGGCGCAAAAGGCACCTCCCGTTCGACAACGACGGCGCGCACTTCACTGGCGGCTTTGTTCATTGATCCATCCTTTTGAGCAGGTCTTCGAGGTCGTCGAACCGGCTTTGCCAAAAGCCGGCCATCTGGCTGGTCCAGTCGATCAGCGGGGCCAGGGCACCGAGCTGTGCGCTATAATGCGTCTGGCGACCTTCGTGGCGGTCGCGCACCAGCCCGGCCTGCTTCAGGACCCCGAGATGCTTTGAGACGGCCGGTTGCGAGATCCCGGCCCGCGCCGTCAGGGCCCCGACCGTCTTCTCGCCTTCGCGGCACAGTCGTTCGAAGAGAGCCCGCCTGGTCGGATCGGCGAGCGTTCTGAACAGCACATCGTGAGTGTTCGGCATTTGCAATCGATAACCCGCTGGTTATTGATTGACGTATAACCACCGAGATATGCGTCAGTCAAGCGGGAACCGCCAGGTTTTACGCCGGCACCGGCGCAGCACGTGCCATTGGCACCGGCCGGAACGTCATGGCGATCAGGAAAGCGCCTATCCCCATGATCCAGGAGCCGATATAGAGCCACGCGTAGCTGGCAAAGGCGTCGTAGATCAAACCTCCGGCCAGCGGTCCGGTCGCCATGCCCAGGCTGCCAGCCATCGCGGTTCCGCCGATCACGGTGCCCATCATCCGCAGCGGAAAGTTTTCGCGGGCCAGGGAGGCATAGAGCGGCATGGTCCCGGCATAGATGAAGCCGAACAGCGCCGCCACGGTATAGAACGCGGCGAGTTCGTGGACAAAGACATAACCCAGCGCGCCGAACGCCTGCGCCAGCAAGCCGAGCACGAGCACCCGCTTGGCCCCGAACCGGTCGCCCATGAGGCCGAAGGCGATGCGGCCCCCCATCCCCGCGAGGCCTTCCACGCTGTAGATGGTGACCGCGGCGATCATCGGAATGCCGCAGCTGATGGCGTAGCTCACGGTGTGGATGATCGGCCCCGAATGGGTGGCGCAGCAGAAGAAGTTGGTCAGCAGCAGGATGATGAATTGCGGCGAGCGCAGCGCCTGCGCCAGCGACATCTCCGCCTGCGCCGGATCGCCTGACGGCGCCGACGGCCCGCTTTCAAGCGCCGGTGCCCGGCGCACCAGCAGCGAGACCGGGATCATGACGACGGCGACGACCAGGGCC
>JAQGJF010000034.1 GCA_028290765.1 Tardiphaga sp. | reverse complement strand
GCCGACCCGCGCATCGGACTCCGCGCGCGACACATGCGCCAGTTTCAGCGGAAGCCGGACGTTCTCGGTGACGCTGGTCCAGGGCATCAGGGTCGGATCCTGGAACACAAAACCGATGCCGCGCGCCGCGCCCGCCGCCTGGCCGGAGACCTGCACGGTGCCCGAGCTCGGCTGGCTCAATCCCGCGATCAGTCGCAACGCCGTCGATTTTCCGCACCCCGATGGTCCGAGCAGCGAGATGAATTCACCCCTGCGCGCGTCGAGGTCCAGCGGCCCGAGCGCGACAACGCCGTTGTCGTAGACCTTGGTGACGCCGCGCAGCTTCACCGCCGTGCCTGCCGCCGATCCTGCTTCCGACAAGGGTGTCGCTTGATCGATCATCGCGCGCCCTAACGTGGTTCGGACGTTTTCCGGGGCCGCAGGTTCAGGCCGACCCCCTTGTTGACGAACCGCAACGTATAGGCCTTGCGAAAATCGAGATCCCGTTTCACCACGCCGGCGCGCGACATCTTGTCGAAGAAACTCGCGACCCGCGCGTCGGTCATGGCGCCGATGCCGTCGCGCACCGCGTCGCCGGAATCGACGATGCCGTATTCCTTCAGCTTGGCGACGGAATAGCCAAGCTGATCATCGGTCATTTCCGGGTTGATCTTCTTGATCATGTCGTTGCCGGGCTTGTTATCGCCATAGAGATAATTGTACCAGCCGATCACCGAGGCATCGACGAAGCGCTGGACCAGGTCCGGCTTCTTGTCGATCATGTCGCGCCGGGTTTCGATCAAGGTGGAATAGGCATTGAAGCCGTAATCGGCGAGCAGCAGGACGATCGGCTTGATGCCGGCCTGCTTCTCGATCACGAACGGCTCCGAGGTGACATAGCCCTGCATCGCGCTTTTCTTGTCAACGAGAAACGGCTGCGGGTTGAAGGTGTACGGCTTGACCCTGCCCTCGCTGAACCGGTACTCGGATTTCAGCCACTGGAAATAGCTGGCAAGACCTTCCTTGGAGATGAACAGCGTCAACGGTTTCAGGTCTTCCAGCCTGGCCACCTTGGAGGTCGGATGGGCCAGCAGGACCTGCGGGTCCTTCTGGAACATGGCGGCGACCGTCACCACCGGCACGTTGTTGGCGACCGCGTCGAACGACTGCAGGGTGTTCGCACTCAGGAAGAAATCGATCTTGCCGGCGGTCAGCAGAATACGGTTGTTGACGTTGGGGCCGCCCGGCACGATCGTGACGTCGAGCCCGTAATTCTTGTAGGTGCCGTCGGCGACCGCCTGGAAGAATCCGCCCTGCTCGGCCTCGGCGACCCAGTTCGTTCCAAAAGATATTTTATCCAGTTTTGAAAGATCCGGTTTGGCCTGATCCGGCTTTGACGGGACCGGCGGGATTTGGGCGGCCACCGGCACCGCCAATGCGAGCATGGCCGCAAGCCCGGCCGTTAACATTAACGCTCGCAACAGAAGCGCCGGGCGCATGATTGGACTCCGTTGATTGTTTTGGCCCATGATCGGGAGACCATTCGGTGGTAGTCAGTGGTACAGAGCTTCCCCGGCTCTGGCCACCCGCCGGCGCCGCAAACCAGCCCCGAATTCCGGGCAAGGAAAACGTTTCGCTCGATGACGTCAACCGTTCCTCCCCGCGACTGGACCGATGTCCATTGGCCCGACTTCGACCGGGCCGATGCGGCGCGGTGGATCGCGATCCTGCCGCTCGCCGCGACCGAACAGCACGGGCCGCATCTGCCGCTCGGCACCGACGTCATGATCGCGAAAGCCTATCTGGCGCGCGTGCGCGAACTCATGCCGGACGGGCTTCCCGCGACCTTTCTACCGCTGCAACCGGTCGGGATTTCCACCGAGCATCTGGCTTATCCGGGCACGCTGACCATGCCGGCCGAAACGGCGCTGCAGACCTGGAGAGCCATCGGTGAAAGCGTGGCGCGCGCCGGCCTCCGCAAGCTGGTGATGGTGACGAGCCATGGCGGCAACAGCGCGGCCATGACCCTCGTCGCGCAGGAGCTTCGCGCCGGCCATGGCCTGCTGGCGGTGACGACGGGATGGAATCGCCTCAGCGCGCCGGAGCAATCGTTTTCCGCAGAGGAAACGCGGCACGGCATCCATGGCGGCGCGATCGAGACATCGATCATGCTGGCGCGCTATCCGCAGCACGTGCGCCTGGACAAGATCGCCGACTTCCGCTCGGCGGGAATCGCGATGGAGAAGGATTACCACCACCTTTCGGCGCACCGCCCGGCGCCGTTCGCCTGGCAGGCCGAAGACCTTCACCCGGCCGGCGCCATCGGCGATGCCACGCAGGCCTCCGCCGAGAAAGGCGAACAACTGCTCGATCGCGGCGCCCGCGCGTTCTGCGAATTGCTCGCCGATGTCGATCGGTTCGATATGGCGGCGTTGGGGCGCAGGCCGGAAGCCTGACGGACGTCACACGCTGACGCGGTGCTGTTTGCGTCTCGGAAGGCCCGGCGACGTGTCGGAAGACGGTGAAAGGTTCACTTCGCCGCAGCCTCGTCGCCGAAAATAACCCATCCACAAATCTTCATCCGCGCTCGAACCTAAACCAATGGCGCTTCGACTGATGTGCATGTCGGCCAGATCGGCCGCTCGCAAACAGGATGGAGTATCCCATGTCGATCAAGACCAAAGTCGCCGCCTTCGCGCTCGCAGCTCTCGCTACTGTCGGCACCATCGCTTCCACCACGCAGCAGGCGCAGGCCAAGGGTCCGGGCCTCGGCTTCGGCATCGCCGCCGGTGTCATCGGCGCCGCCGTGGTCGGAAGCGCGATCGCCGCCGATCAGGCCGGCTACTACGATTATGGCTACCGCCGCTGCGGCTGGGTTCGCCAGTTCGACGCCTACGGCAACTATGTCGGCCGCGCCCGGACCTGCAATTACTGATGATCGACTGCGCGATCCGGTTACGCCCAGGCCAACTGAAAGCCGGATCTTCCGTCCCCGAGACACTTTAGAGCGCCCGCTCTAAGTGCGTCCGGCACGGGCGCCTCATCCACCCCGCGCCGTACCCGACCCGCCCGGTTGTCCCCCCGGGCGGGTCATTTTTTTGCGCGCATCTGTCGCGGCCCGGATGGCTGTCATCAACCGATGCCATTTGACATTGGACCGTTTCTAGGCCCTTCTTGCAATTGATAATGAGTTGCATCTATAGTCGGGAATAAGGGGACTTGGGTTTGGTCTTGGAATTGGTCTGGGGTTGGTCTCACGGCATTGTCGGACCGGGGACGCCGGCTCGCGAATCGGACGGTTTGCCTCATTGTTCGGACGCCTCGTCACAGGCATATCGGACGCGTAACCCGCGCGACCGAACGGAAAATCAGGTGTTCATGAGCCGCAGCGGCCGATCGGGAGTTCAGCGATGAGGCGGACGTTTGCCAGCGTCGCGCTCGGCCTGCTTGCGCTGGAGTCACCTGCCGGCGCGGCAGACATGCCGGTCAAGGCACCAGTTTCCACCGCGCTCTACAACTGGACCGGATTCTATCTCGGCGGTCACATTGGATATGGCAGCGGCAGCTTCGGACCGGGCACCAACCCGATCCCGTTGCAGGGCGTCATCCTGCCCCATTCGATCACCGGCCTCACCGGCGGTTATCAGGCCGGCTACAATCGCCAGTTCGCCAACCGGCTCGTACTCGGCGCGGAAGTAGACGTCACCTTCATCGGCCCGCTGGACCGGCCGCGGCTGACCCCGGCGCCGTTCAGCACCACCT
>JAQGJF010000016.1 GCA_028290765.1 Tardiphaga sp. | reverse complement strand
GTCGCACCGGAAAACTGGTCGCACTCAACCACGAATTACGGGTCTCGCGGCAATGGGGACTGGTGCGGGATTTTGCCGCGCGCGGCGAACTGGGACGGATCCGCTATCAGCATTTCTCGCTGTTTCGCCACAAGTTCCGGCAGGGCTCGGGCGGCTGGCGCTATGACGCGACCAAGGTCGGCTCCTGGATCCTCGAAGAGCTCGTGCACTTTTTCGATCTCGTGCTGTGGTACGCCAAGGAAAACGGCATGCCGGCGCGAGTCCATGCCTTCGGCACAGGTCAGGAGAGTGGCCTGACCGACAATTTCACCACCACGCTGCAATGGAACGACGGCTCGGTGGCGGTGCTCAGCCAGTGCCTGTCGGGCTTCGAGCATCACACGCTGCTGGAAGTCGGCGGCGAAAGTGGATCGGTCCGCACCTGGTGGTCCGGCGCGCGCGACCGGACGCTGCATCCGGAATTCGAGCTCAAGGTCCAGCGTGGCGGCAGCGAGCCGGAGACCGTTGCGATTCCGAAATCGGGCGAGGTGTTCGAGCTGGAAGAGAATCTGCGGGCGGCACTGCAAGGCTTCAGAGCAGGCCGATCGATCCTGTCACCGGAAGAAGCCCGTGCGTCGATCGCGGTTTGCCTAGCCGCCGAGCAATCGTTTCGCGAGGGCAAGGCGATCGAGTTGGATCTTGGCCGGCCGCGCTGATCGCGGCGCGCGAAACATTCACCACGGCAATGGCTGGTCGTGATAGGTCATGAAGCTTCCGGTGTGGTGCCGGCCGGCACGATGAATCACGCCGCGCATGCCGGCGACGCTTTCGGCCACCGGCACGCGCGCGCCCGGTTCGGTCGCCGCCCATCCCGGGTGCAGCGCCAGCACGCAGATGTGGCGAGGCGCCAGATCGACGGCGAGCGTCTTCACGATCATGTTGAGGCCGGCCTTGCTGGAGCGATAGGCGTACGATCCGCCGGAATTGTTCAGCGCAATCGATCCCATCCGGCTCGACACGAAGGCCATGCTCTTCATCTCGCTGCGGGCGATGTGCTCGACGAAGGTCTCGGCCATCTTCATCGGGCCGATCAGATTGGTTTCCAGGATCGTGCGCCAGAACGGATAGTCGGTCTCGCCGAACGGTGGGTGCGGACGTCCGATGCCGGCATTGTTGAGCAGGATATCAATGGGGTCGCTGGACAGTTTTTGCGCCAGCGCCTCGATCGCCGCGTGGTCGGTGACGTCGAGTTTGACCAATTCGATGTTGCCGCCGATGGCGCCGGTTTCTTTGGCGGTCGATGGATCGAGGCAGGTGGCGATCACCCGATGCCCGTCCGTGGCGTATTGCCGCGCGAATTCAACGCCGAGCCCGGTGTCGCATCCCGTTACCAAAATCGTAGCCATCGATTCCCCACTGGTTTTTCCAAGTTTCTTGATTCACGCGCGTCGGAAATGACGGCCGTTGGCGAATGCCGCGGTGTTACTTGCCGTCGCGCTCGGTCCGGTTCGATCGCCGCGATGAAGCCGGTCCGGGACCCCGCATATAATGCCGGGCCGGCTCGTAACGCCCCCGCTTGAAGAAATTCCGGATCGCTCTCAGAAGCCGGCTGCCGAAGCCGGAGGGTGCCTTCTCGGGACCGCGCTTGCCATTGCCTGCCGGGGCACCGACGCCTTTATTCGTAATAGCCACCATCGGCTTCTACTCCACGATTAACTCTCGAAACCTGGCCGGCCCGAACTGAACGAGACGCTCAGTTCATAGCGGCGGATCTGGGCCGGCTGCATGATCTTCTCCACGCCGCCGGTTCGGGCACTGGTACAGGGCTCGACGCCGAGCACGCAGGCGTGCTTGCGAAAGTCGTGCCAGATTTGAAGGTAGGGCAGCGTATCTGTACGGAAGGTGAATGCGATCGTGAGGCCATTTTCTCCGATGCCGGGTGTCGAAACCGTGCAGACGGCGCGCGGGTCGTCGCCGGCCGGATAACTGATCGATTCCGGGTCGTCGGAAACGTCGGGCAGCGCCGTGACATCCAGCAGCTTCTTCGCGCCGAGACGAACGGTCGAGCCGGGGACGATGGCCGGATAGCCGAGATTGAAATGATACAGGCTCGCCTGCGGGGTCTCGCTGGCGCCGAGGTTCTCCACGACGTCGCTGAATCGGACCTCGTTGCCGCCGATCGGAACCTCGATGCGCCGGCGCAGCCGCAATGCTTCGCCCTGGAAGCGGAACTGCATCACTTCGCCTTCACAGAACAGCACCGGTTCGTCGCGGTCCCAGTCCTCGCCATAGGCGGTGACGCGCGCCGGGGTGAACGGCAGCCGGCCGTGCAGCGGATGGCCGTCGATCGGCTGACGGATGTGATCGAGGCCGCAGGTGATGACGAAGCCCGAACTGCTGCGGCCGTAGCCGCGCCCGCCGTCTTCCTCGGCATGGTGCAAGGCCGGGCTGCGAAACCCCGCCATGCTCTGCCAGGCGAGCGGCGTGCCGCGCCACCACAACGGGCCGATGTCGAGTGAGCGATCGGCGAGCACCCAGAAATCGAGACCTCCGCCCGAGGAGAAGGCCAGCGCCCGCACGCCACGCTCGACGCCGTCGTCGAGCGTGATGCGGCGGATGCTGGCGAACTGTCGCAGGTCGCCGACCTTGCTCCGGAGCTCGCTGGCGATCATCGGGCGGGTTCCGTTGCGGGTTTTGCCGAGGCGTGGGGGGACGGCGGTTCGAGGTCGAGCCGCTCGAACGCCTCGGGCGGTGCTTCGTTGGCGGCCATCAGGCCGACCATCACTTTTTCCAGCCGCGCTTGATGCGGCGAGTTCGTCAGCGGTCTGTCCTGTCCCGGATCGGCGGCGAGGTCGTACAGCCTTGTATCGTTTTCGAGCAGCCCGCCGGGGCCATAATTGTTGAACATCGGCGAGCGGTCCGTGACCGGCACCTTCAGCAGCTTGGCGCCCTTGGTGAACGGAAAGCCCTCGCTCAGGCTGGCGCCCGACAATTCCTCGGGCGTGAACGGTCCATGGATATGGGTCGGCATCACCGTGTACTGGAAGATTTCCTGCGCCATCAGGTCTCCGGGGAAGCGGTGATAGGTGAAGCTGCCATCGGTGATGTTGACGGCGCCGCCGAAATAGCCGAACAGCGCCGCTTCGCGCAGCGGCTTCTTGGCCTGCGCCGCCGCGAGCATCGAATGTCCTTCCATCTCATTCGCCGGCGGCACGCCGTGCAGGTCGAGGATGGTCGGCGCGAGATCAATCGACTGGGTCAGTACGGATGAGCGCGTCCCCGGCTGGGGCTTGCGCGGGTCGTGGATGAACAGCGGAATGTGGACGATCTCTTCATAGAGATTCATGCGGTTCTTGGCCCAGAAATCATGCTCGCCGAGCAGGAAGCCGTGGTCGGTGGTGACGACCAGCGCGGTGTCCTTCCACAAATCATGCTTGTCGAAATAATCGAGCAGTTGGCCGAGCAGGAAGTCGCACATCGAGACCACGGCGTAGTAATTGGCGCGCAGCTCTTCGCATTCCGCCGGCAGCTCATCGACGCGGCCGTAGCGCGGCCAGTCGCGGATCGGTCCGGTCCAGCCGGTATCGAACGGCGCCTTGAAGCGGGCGGGGGCGTAGAACGGCTCGTGCGGATCGAAGGTTTCGATCTGCAGCATCCAGTCGTCGGCGTCGCGGTTGCGGTCGAGGAAGTCGAAACCGTGGGCGAAGCACTGCACCGACGGAAAGTCCTTTTCCTCCTTGATGAACTCGCGATTGATGATGTTCTGGGAGAAATATTTGCGGCGCTCGGTGGTGAACTGACGCTCGTGGTATAATTCGCGCAAGCGTTCCCAATGCGGCTGCACCATGGCCTTCCAGGGATCGCCTTCCTGGCCGCGGACAAATTCATAGGAATTGTAGCGGTTGTGATAGGTGGCGCCGCCGTCTTCCCAATAGTGGAAATGATCGGTGATGAGGTGACTGTAGATGCCTTTTTCATGGAGCAGCTGCGGCATCGCATTGTCGAACGGCTCGAGCGGCCCCCAGCTGCGGTGCAGGAACGACAGCCTGCCCGTCAGCATGTCGCGGCGCGCCGGCATGCAGGGCAGGCTGCCGACATAGTGCCGGTCGAAGGTCAGCGTTCGCGTGGCCAGCCGGTCGAAATTCGGCGTCGGGATGCGCTTGCCGCCATAGGCACCGAGCAGATGGCGGTTGAGCGAATCGAACAGCAGGAA
>JAQGJF010001125.1 GCA_028290765.1 Tardiphaga sp. | reverse complement strand
TTCTCGACGCTCGGTTCATCGTGTACCCGATAGATAAGCGGCAGCGCCTTCTTTTCAAGCATTTCGGCCGCGGCGACGTTGGCGATGATCATGAATTCCTCGATCAATTTATGCGCGTCGAGCCGCTCCGGCACGATGACGCGATCCACCGTGCCGTCGGCTTTCAAAAGGATCTTGCGTTCGGGAATGTCGAGGTCGAGCGGGTCGCGCTCGTCGCGCGCGCGCTTCACCAGCGCATAGGCCTCGTACAGAGGCTTGAGGATCGGGTCGAGCAGGGGGCCGGTGGTATCGTCGGGCCGGCCGTCGATGGCGGCCTGGGCCTGGGCGTAGTTCAGTTTCGCCGCCGAGCGCATCAGGATGCGATGAAAGGAGTGCGAGCGCTTGCGGCCGTCGGCGCCGATCACCATCCGCACCGCCAGCGCGCCACGCGGCTGGCCCGGCACCAGCGAGCACAAATCGTTGGAAATCCGCTCCGGCAGCATCGGCACCACGCGGTCGGGGAAATAGACCGAATTGCCCCGCGTCAGCGCATCGCGGTCCAGCGCCGAGCCCGGCCGCACATAGAACGCGACGTCGGCGATCGCGACATGGAGGATGAATCCACCCTTGTTGCTGGAATCGCTGTCCAGCTCGGCATGCACGGCGTCGTCATGATCCTTGGCGTCCGGCGGATCGATGGTCACCAGCGGCACGTCGCGCCAGTCCTCGCGGCCCTTGAGAGTGGCGGGCTGTGCCTCCTCGGCCTCGCGCAATGCGGCGGGCGAGAAGGCCTGCGGGATTTCGTGGGAATGGATCGCGATCAGGCTGACGGCTTTTTCGGAAGCCAGCGAGCCGAGCCGTTCCTTGACCTTGCCGGAGGCCAGGCCAAAGCCGCGCGATCGCACCAGATCGACGCTGACCAGATCGCCGTCCTCCGCGCCGCTGCGATCGGCCTTGGCGATGTTCAATTCGCGGCCGGCCTGCTTCTTGTCGACCGGTACCAGCCGGCCGCCGCCATCGGGGAGGGCCCGGAAAATGCCGAGCACGCGGGTTTTTGCGTGATCGATGACCTTGATGACGCGACCGCGATAGGCGTTGCCCTCCGCCGTCTCGATCCGCAGCAGCGCGCGGTCGCCGACGCCGGCGGCGGTGCCCGGCTGCGGACGGCGCGGCACATGGATGCGGATCTTCGGCGGTTCGCCGTTCTCGACCTCGTCCCATTCGGTCGGCGTGGCGATCAATTCGCCGTCGCTGTCGCGGCCGGTGACGTCCACCATGACGGTGGGCGGCAGCGCCGCCGGTTCCTGGATCTTCTTGCCGCGCTTGGCGATGGTGCCCTGATCGGCCAGCTCGCGCAGGATCCGCTTCAGCTCGACCCGGTCGGCGTTCTTCAGGCCGAACTCCCGCGCCAGTTCGCGGGTGCCGACCTTGCCCGGATTCGCGCGAATGAACGCGACGATGGCGTCCCGGTCCGGAAAGCTTGGGTCGCGCTTTTTGCTCACATTCTAGCCGTTGGCCTTACCCGCGCTCTTCTTCGCAATCGTCTTCGTCGGTTTGGCGGGCGAGGTCTTCGCCGTCACCGGCGCACGCGCTTTGCTGGCGGCCGCCGCGGCGTCCGATTTTGGTTTCGCGGCGGCCTTCTTGGCAGGCGCTTTCTTGGCTGGCTTCGCCGCCTTGGTGTCGCCGGCTTCGGCTTTGGCGGCAGCCTTCTTGTCAGTTTTCTTCGGCGCGGCCTTCTTCTTGCCGCGCGCGGGCTTGCCGCCGCCCTTGGCGGCGCGCTCCTCGATCAGCGCAATGGCCTCTTCGAGCGTGACGGTTTCCGGCGTCTTGTCGCTCGGCAGCGTGGCGTTGATACCGTCGACGCTGACATAGGCGCCGTAGCGGCCGTTCTTCACCACGATGGTGCCGCCGCGCTGCGGATGCTCGCCGAGCGGTTTTCCCGGATCGGCGCCGAAGCGGCGGCCGCTCGGGCCTTTCAGCAGTTTTTCGGCGATCAGCGTCACCGCGCGGTTGAGGCCGATATCGAACACCTCGTCGCCGGCCTCGAGGCTGGCATAGGTCTTCTCGTGGCGCACGAACGGTCCGAAGCGGCCGAGGCCCGCCGTGATCGGCTCGCCGGTCTCGGGATGCTTGCCGATCTCGCGCGGCAGCGACAGCAGCTTCAGCGCCAGATCGAGTTCGATGTCGCTCGGCGAAATGTTCTTCGGGATGCCGGCGCGCTTCGGCTTTTCGCCCTCGCCATAATCCTTGGCGTCGCCGAGCTGGATATAGGGACCGAAACGTCCGGCTTTCACCGCGACGTCGAGGTCGGTCGCCGGATCCTTGCCGAGGATGCGGTCGGCGCTGGCCTCGCTGTCGGCGGCCAGCGGCCTTGTGTAGCGGCACTCCGGATAATTGGTGCAGCCGACGAAGGCGCCGAACTTGCCGGCTTTCAGATTGAGCTTGCCGGTGCCGCAGGTCGGGCACTGGCGCGGATCGCCGCCGTCCTCGCGCGGCGCATAGATGTGCGGGCCCAGCATGTCGTCGAGCGCATCGAGCACCTGCGTGACCCGCAGATCCTTGATCTCGTTGACGGCGCCGATGAAGTCGCCCCAGAAATCGCGCAGCACCTGCTGCCAGGAAATCTCGTTGTTGGAGATCTTGTCGAGCTGTTCTTCCAGCGAGGCGGTGAAGTCATATTCGACATAGCGCGCGAAGAAGTTTTCCAGGAACGCGACCACGACGCGGCCCTTGTCCTCGCCGTGCAGGCGCTTCTTCTCCAGCTTGACGTAGCCGCGGTCTTTCAGCACCTGCAGGATCGAGGCATAGGTCGAGGGCCGGCCGATGCCGAGCTCTTCCATGCGCTTGACCAGGGAGGCTTCCGAAAACCGCGGCGGCGGCTCGGTGAAGTGCTGGGTGACAGCCAGTTCCTTGCGCTTGAGCGCTTCGCCTTCGCTCATGGCGGGCAGGCGGCGCGAGTCCTCGTCGTCGCCGTCGTCGTCCTTGCCTTCCTGGTACAGCGCCAGAAAACCGTCGAACTTCACCACCTGGCCGGTGGCGCGCAATTCCAGCAGCCGCGAGCCCGCCTTGGCGGCGATGTCGACGGTGGTGCGTTCCAGTTCGGCGGATTCCATCTGGCTCGCGACAGTGCGGATCCAGATCAGCTCGTAGAGCCGGGCCTGGTCGCTCTCAAGCCGGGCGCGCAGGCTGGCGGGCCGGCGCGACATGTCGGTGGGCCGGATCGCTTCGTGGGCTTCCTGCGCGTTCTTGGCCTTTGTCTGATACTGCCGCGGCGCGTCCGGCACATAGGCGTTGCCGTAATCCTCGCCGATCACCTGGCGTGCCTGGGTGATGGCCGACGGGTCGATCTGCACGCCGTCGGTACGCATATAGGTAATGAGACCGGTGGTCTCGCCGCCGATGTCGACACCTTCATAAAGACGCTGCGCGACCCGCATGGTGTGCGCCGGGGCAAAGCCGAGCTTGCGGCTGGCTTCCTGCTGCAGGGTCGAGGTGGTGAAGGGCGCCTGCGGATTGCGCCGCGCCGGTTTGGCTTCGACGGTGGAGACTGTGAAATTGGCGGCCTCGATCGCCTGCTTGAAATCCTCGGCCTCGGCGCCGGTGCCGATGTCGAGCCGCTGAATCTTCTTGCCGTCGGCGCCGACCAGGCGGGCCTCGAAGGCGTCGCCGCGCGGCGTCGTCAGCGTCGCCACCAGCGACCAGTATTCGCGCGGCACGAATTTTTCGATTTCGAGTTCGCGGTCGCAGACCAGCCGCAGCGCCACCGATTGCACGCGGCCCGCCGAGCGCGCGCCCGGCAGTTTGCGCCACAGCACCGGGGACAGCGTGAAGCCGACCAGATAATCCAGCGCGCGGCGCGCCATATAGGCGTCAACCAGCGCGCCGTCGATCTGGCGCGGATGCTTCATCGCCTCCGTCACCGCCTGCTTGGTGATGGCGTTGAACACCACGCGCTCGATGGCGTGGTCCTTGATCGCGCGCTTCTCCTTCAGCACCTCCAGCACATGCCAGGAAATCGCTTCGCCCTCGCGATCGGGGTCGGTGGCGAGGATCAGCTTGTCGGCCCCCTTCAGCGCCTTGGCGATGTCGTTGAGCCGGCCAGCGGCCTTGGGATCGATCTCCCAGATCATCTGGAAATTGGCGTCCGGATCGACCGATCCGTTCTTGGCGGGAAGGTCGCGGACATGGCCGAAGGAGGCCAGAACCTCGTAGGAGCTGCCTAAATATTTGTTGATCGTCTTGGCCTTGGAAGGCGACTCGACAATGACGATATCCATGTTATTCCAATAGCTTACAGGGAAAATAGGGGCCGGTTCCGCGAGACTCGCGCCAGCCCGTTTCGGGGCGAACATGGGTGGTGAGACCGCCCCTGTCAAATGCCCAGATGTTGATGGCCCGGAAATCGGGCTCCGGAATTACTATCAATTACGTGTTTAATATCGGAATACACTAATATGTTGTGCGACTCAGGCGAGGCCTTAACCGGCGGAAGCAACGGTTTTGAGCGTGGTATCGCCGAACCCCAGCAAGGTGCCATCCCGTGCATGCAGTTCGAGCTTTCGGACCCGCTGACCGGTGCTGCGGTCGACCATGATGGTCGGCAACTCGCCGGGCGCGAAGGCGAATTCCTCGCTCCATTGCCGCATCGCCACGATCACCGGAAACACCGCGCGCCCCTTGGCCGTCAGCACATACTCCTCATAGGCGCTGCCGTCCGAGGCCGGCTCGGTCTTGAGCATCCCGTTCGCCACCAGCGCGCGCAGCCGCACCGTCAGGATGTTCTTGGCGACGCCGAGGTTCTTCTGGAATTCGCTGAAGCGGCGCAGCCCCATCATGGCGTCGCGGATGATCAGCATCGACCAGCAATCGCCGAAAACGTCCGCCGCTCGGGCGATCGGGCAACTGGCTTTCTCGAAACGCGTCCGCTTGGCCATCGCAGTTCTCCGTTCTCCTCGGGTCCGAAACAAATTCGGTCATCGGCCCGGTTTGTGGTTGCATTATGAAACCACCCGCCCTAGATAGCAACATGGTTTTAAAATGCAACCACTTGGAGCTCTGGAGGACATCATGAGATTAGTCAACAAGACGGCTTTGATTACGGGCGGCAACAGCGGCATCGGCTTCGCCACCGCCAAACTGTTCGTGGCGGAGGGGGCGAGGGTGGCGATCACCGGCCGCGATCAGGCCAAGCTCGAGGCCGCCGCCAAGGAACTCGGACCGAACGCGATTGCCATCGTGGCCGATGCGACCGATGTCGCCGCCACCGAAAAGGCGGTCGCCAAGGCGGTGGAAAAATTCGGCAAGCTCGACATCGTGTTTGCCAATGCCGGCATCAGCGCCGGCACGCCGGTCGGCGGCACCTCGCTGGAGGTGTTTGAATCGGTGCTCAAGACCAACGTCACTGCGGTATTCTTCACGGTGCAGGCGGCAGTGCCGCATCTCAACGATGGCGGCTCGATCGTTCTCAACGGCTCGGTGATCTCGGTGCAGGGCAATCCGGGCTACGCCGCCTACGCGGCCAGCAAGGCCGGCGTGCGCGCCATGGCGCGGGTGATGGCGTCGGAGTTGTCGCCGCGCAACATCCGGGTCAACGTGGTCTCGCCGGGCGGCACCACGACGCCGATCTGGAGTCGGTTGGCGCCGAACCCCGAAGCGGTCGCGGCGCTGGAAAACCGCATCTCGCGCGCCATTCCACTCGGCCGTTTCGGCAAGGTCGAGGAGGTCGCCAAGACCGTGCTGTTCCTGGCCTCCGATGATGCGTCCAACATCCAGGGCCAGGAAATCTTCGTCGATGGCGGCGCCATCGCTTCGCCGGCCGGTGCGCCGATCTATCGCGGCTGAAAGCAGCGACGCATCGAGAGGACCATGCGCGACGGCGGGGATTCCCGCCGCCGCGCTCTTGATTGCGTCAGGCCGCGTGAAGGTTGGTCGCCGCCTGCAACGCGCTCGCCAGCGCCTTTTCGCGATGTTCCGGACCGGCCTGAACGCCGTCGGCGCTGATGATCTCGGGGTTGGTGATACCGATGAAGCCGAACACCCAGCGCAGGTAAGTCTCCAGGTGTTCGCCCGCGGCTGCGGGCGCGCCGGCGGCGTAGAAATTGCCGCGCGAGACGGCGATGATCACCCGCTTGTCGCCGGCCAGCCCTTCGGCGCCCTTATCGCTATACTTAAATGTCTTGCCGGCGACCACGATGCGGTCGATCCAGGCCTTGAGCTGGCTCGGGATGGTGAAATTGTACATCGGCGCCCCGATCACCACGATGTCGGCGGCCAGAAACTCGTCCAGCATGGTCTGGCCGGCGGCGAGGTCCTGCGCCAGGGCCGGGCTCGGCGCGACGCCCTGGGCGGCGGCGAGGTGGGACCCGGACAGATGGTCCAGCGGGGCCGCAGTGAGGTCGCGGTAGACGATGTCGAGGCTGGTGGGGGTCGCCTTGGCGAGCCGGTCGACGATGGCGGCGGAGACCTGGCGGCTGACGGAATGGGGTCCGAGCACGCTGGAATCGATGTGAAGCAGTTTCATTGGCAGTCACCCTTGGTATATGTTTGTAACTGACGCTATATGAGTGACTGTAGGCAAACCGCACAAGAAGGCACATTTTTGAAACCCGAGCACACCAATGTAACTGCCCTGAAAGCTCCGATCTCGAAGACGCCGCTTTCGAGAGGGCCGGTGCTGCCGCCCAACGCGCATCTCGATAGCGATTGCCGCGGGGTGGCGTCGATCCTGGCGCGGGTCGGCGACAAATGGAGCGTGTTCGTGATCATGCTGCTCGGCGACGGCCCGCGCCGCTTCAACGAGATCAAGCGCATGGTCGGCGGCATCTCGCAGCGGATGCTGACGCTCACGCTGCGCGGCCTCGAGCGCGACGGGCTTATCACCCGCACCGTGTTTCCGACCGTCCCCCCGCGGGTCGATTACGAATTGACCGATCTCGGCCGCGGCCTGTGGCAGCCGGTCGAGGCGCTCGGCAAATGGTCCTACGACCATCAGGTCGAGATCGAGGCCGCGCGGCAAAAATTCGATCAGCGCAACGACAAAGACTGACTTTACAACAGCGACACCAGCCCGCCGCCGTGACGCTCCAGCCGTCCCGCCAGTTCGAGCTCCAGCAAAACAGTGCGCACCACCGCCGGCGATGTCCCTGCCATGCGAATGAGATCGTCGAGCCCGATCGGCGCCGGCCCGAGCAGACCGACGATGCGATCGCGATCGCTGCCCGCAGGCTCGGCGAAGGAAGACGCTTCATCGGGTTCGCGCAACAGGATCGGCCGCTCCATGATCGGCGCGACCGCATCGATGACGTCGGCGGCCCCGGTGACCAGCATCGCGCCCTGCTTGATCAAATCGTTGGTGCCGGCGGCGCGTGGATCGAGCGGCGAGCCCGGCACCGCGAACACCTCGCGGCCCTGTTCGGCGGCAATCCTTGCCGTGATCAGCGAACCCGAGCGATGCGCGGCCTCGACCACCACCACGCCGAGCGCCACGCCCGAGATCAGCCGGTTGCGTCTGGGAAAATCCCGCGCCCGCGGCACATGTCCCAGCGGCATTTCCGAGATCGCCGCCCCCGACGCCAGCAGCGCTTCGAGCAGATCGCCGTGCTCGGGCGGATAAATCCGGTCGTGACCGCCGGCCAGCACCGCCAATGTGCCGGTGCCGATGCTGGCGCGATGCGCCGCCTGGTCGACGCCGCGCGCGAGACCGGAGGAAATCACAAAGCCGGCGTGGCCGAGGTCGTGGGCCAGCGTCTGCGCGAATTTCAGGCCGGCGCCCGACGCGTTGCGCGATCCGACAATGCCGATCATCGGCCGGTTCAGCACATCGAGGGTGCCGCGTATGCCGAGCAGCGGCGGCGCGTCGTCGATCATGGCCAGCCGCGGTGGATAGAACGGCTCGTGTGAGGCCACGAGACTGACGCCGAGTTTTTTGCTGGCAAGCCATTCGCGCTCAGCGTCTTCCGCGCCGCAGATCCGACCGGGCCGCGCGGCGCCGCCGCGCCGCGCCAGGTCGGGCAGGTGCTCCAGCGCGGCGCGGGCGCTGCCGAAATGGCGGAGCAGGGAGCGAAAGGTGCGCGGGCCGACATTGTCGGAACGGATCAGCCGCAGCCAGTCGATGCGCTCGACGTCGCTGAGGTGAGGTGGTTCTGAAATCCGCTGGTCCACGCTGTTTTCCTGCCCAAGCGCAGCATTGCGCAACTTGAGGATGCGGGCAACAGCCGGCGCATGGGCGTCGCAACTTGCCCGATCCCGACCGGGTCCGTAAAAGCTGTCCGGTCGCCGCAGGGAATGATGCCAATGATGTCGCTTGCCGAACTCCAGCGCCGGATCGATCGCGGCGATCTGTCGGCCGCGGCCGGCATTGCCCAGTCGCTTGAAGCGATCGGCGCGCATGAGAAGTCCATCGGCGCCTTCGTCTGCCGTGCCGAAAACGCCGGCGCGGCAGGCGCCGGGCCGTTGCGCGGTATCGCCGTGGGCATCAAGGACATCATCGATACCAGCGATTTTCCGACGCAAATGGGTTCGGCGATCTACCAGGGCTGGCAACCGCGCGCGGATGCGTCTGTGGTGGCGATGCTCAAGCAGGCGGGCGCAACCATCATCGGCAAGACCACGACGACGGCGTTCGCTTCCGTCGACCCGACGGCGACGCTCAATCCGCGCAATCGCGATCATACCCCGGGCGGGTCGTCATCGGGCTCCGCGGCGGCCGTCGCGGCCGGAATGATTCCGCTCGCGCTGGGAACGCAGACCGGCGGTTCGGTGATCCGGCCGGCCTCGTTCTGCGGCGTGGCCGCGATCAAGCCGTCGTTCCGGCTGTTGCCGACGGTTGGCGTGAAGTGCTATTCGTGGACGCTGGACACGGTGGGGCTGTTCGCGGCCGGCGTCAAAGACCTGGCGCACGGATTGTCGGCCATGACCGGCCGATTCGAACTGCTGCCGCAGGCCGCGACGCAGGCGCCGCGGATCGGTGTTGTGACGCAGGATTTCGCCGGCGCGCCGGAAGCCGCGAGCGCGGAGGCGCTGCGGACCGCGGCGACGGCGGCGGAACGCGCAGGGGCATCGGTTCGCGCGCTGGCGTTGCCGGAGATCGTCGCGCAGGCGTGGCGGACCGGGTTGACCGTGCAGGAATTCGAAGCCCATCAGGCGTTGGCCTGGGAATACCTGAACCGTCACGACGCCATGCCGCCGCTGCTGCGCGCAAAACTCGACGAAACCGCTGGTACTTTGCCCACCACCTACGACGAGGCGTGCCGGATAGCGAACCTGGGCCGGCATGCGTTGGCTGCCATCTTCGAGGAGGTTGACGTCTTGCTGACGTTCTCCGCGCCGGGCGCTGCCCCGAAGGGACTGGACTCGACCGGCGATGCCCGTTTCAACCGGCTCTGGACCTTGATGGGCGTGCCCTGCGTCAACGTTCCCGCCACCATCGCCGAGGGCGGGTTACCGGTGGGTGTGCAGGTCATCGCACGATTTGGCGCTGATGCCGGAGCGCTGGCGGCGGCACGCTTCGTCGAAGAGGTGCTGGCGCGGCGGTGAACACAAGTTGCCACTTCCGTTCAGCGAGCAGGCGGCGGGGACACCAGATCGCTAGGGAGGGGGCTGTTCCGGCACCGGGTCCGGACGGTTTCGGCAAACAATCCAGGCAAGTCAGCGCTCCAGCCATGGCCGGCGCCTCGCGCCAGCCGTCGTTGTGAATTCGTCAGAACGCTTTCCAGGACAGCCATGGAATGGTGGATCAACGGATGCTCCCGCTCGCCTGCTATCAGCAGCGTCGGTGTTTCGATCCCGGCGGCGTTTTGGGGCATGGCGAAGGTGCAGGCATCGCGGTTGGCCGCGACGAAGCTGCGCAGCGAGAGTTGCTGGAGCGGTTGTCGATAGCCATCGATGTGCCGTTTGGGAATCTTGAGCGCGCGGGCGTTGAGCCGGGCCCCGAGCGACGTCTTGAGTAGCGGCGCCATTGCGTATCCGAGAATCGCCATCAACGCGGGATGAGGCAGCGGCAGAACGTTGATGCCGCTCAGGACCGCCCGATCGACGACGTCCGGGTGCCGTCATGCAGGAATACGATGGTCCGCTGGCCTGATGTGTTCGAGACGCGCAAATGGAGCAATCGGGAAGGTCCTTGCGTCGGTCGCGCGTTCGCGTGACCGGTTGGCCATCGCGGCCCAAAGAGAACCGGCTACTTTTTCTCGCCGATCCGGCCCTCGGTGCCGGCCTGCAACCGCTTGATGTTTTCGCGGTGCATGTACCACAGCGCCAGGGTCAGTACCGCGAACAGACCGGCCAGCGTGTCATGGCCGAACCACCACAGGAAAAGCGGCGTGACGAAACTCGCGACCAAAGCCGAGAGCGAGGAATAGCGCGAGGTGCTCGCGGTGGCGATCCAAAGCACGCAGAATACCAGCGCAGCGAAGGGGAATAGTCCGAGCAGAACGCCGATGTAGACTGCAACGCCCTTGCCGCCCTTGAAATTGAGCCAGACCGGGAAGAGGTGACCTAGAAAGGCTGCGGGCGCTGCGAGCATTGCTGCGCCTTCGCCACCGAAATAGCGCGCGATCACCACCGCGACCGTGCCCTTGAGCATGTCGCAGAGCAGCGTCGCCGCGGCGAGGCCCTTGCGGCCGGTGCGCAGCACATTGGTGGCGCCGATATTGCCGGAACCGATCGAGCGCAGGTCCTGCGTGCCGGCCATCTTCGTCAGGACCAGTCCGAACGGAATCGAGCCGAGCAGATAGCCGAGCACGATGGCGATGATGTAGATGCCGATCATTGGAACCACCAAAGTCAAAACGCGTGAAAAACCGGTACCCGGTTTTACCGTCCGCGCCTAGACATGTTCATAGACCGTCCGGCCGCCGACGATGGTGCGCGCGACCCGGCCGGAGAACCGGGCTTCGTCGAACGGCGTATTCTTGCACTGCGATTTGAGGTCGGCCGGATCCAGCACCCACGGAATGTCGGCGTCGATCACGATGATGTCGGCGACCGCGCCGGGCCGCAGCGAACCGCCGGGCAGGCCGAGCAGTTCGGCGGGGCGGGTCGACATCGCGCGGATCAGCGTCTTGAAATCGAGTTCGCCGTTATGGACCAGGCGCAGGCCCGCCGGCAGCATGGTTTCGAGCCCGATGGCGCCGGCGGCGGCTTCGGCGAACGGCAGCCGCTTGGTCTCGACGTCCTGCGGGTTGTGGTCGGACATCACCACGTCGATCAGGCCGGCCGCGACCGCCGCGACCAGCGCCAGCCGGTCGTCTTCGGTGCGCAGCGGCGGCGACAGTTTGAGGAACGAGCGGTAGGGACCGATGTCGTTCTCGTTCAAGGTCAAATGATTGATCGAGGCCGAAGCGCTGACATTGAGCCCGGCGTCGCGGGCGCGCTTCAAAATCTCGATCGATTCCACGCAGGTCAGCGAGGCCGCGTGATAGCGGCCGCCGGTCAGCGCAACGAGGCGCATGTCGCGCTCCAGCACCACGGCCTCGGCCGCGTTGGGGATGCCGATCAGGCCGAGGCGCGAGGCGAATTCGCCTTCGTTCATGACGCCTTCGCCGACCAGGTTCGGATCTTCGGTGTGGTGCACGATCAGCGCGTCGAAATCGCGCGCATAGGTCAGCGCGCGCCGCATCAACAGCGCATTCATCACGCTGCGGTCGCCGTCGGTGAAGGCCACCGCGCCCGCGGCCTTGAGCAGGCCGAACTCGGTCATCTCCGCGCCTTTCATGCCCTTGGTCAGCGCCGCCATCGGATGGATGTTGACGATGGCGGTATCGCGGGCGCGGCGCAGCACGAAATCCACCGTCGCGGAATTGTCGATCACCGGGGACGTATCGGGCTGGCAGACGATGGTGGTGATACCGCCGGCGGCGGCAGCCCGGCTGGCCGAGGCAAAAGTTTCGCGGTGGCCGGCGCCGGGTTCGCCGACAAAGGCGCGCATGTCGATCAGCCCCGGAGCCACGATCATGCCGGCGCAGTTGACGATGTCGGTGCCCTCGGGAACGCCGGCGGCGCCGATGCCGCGGCGGGCGTCGCGGATCACGCCATCGGCGATCAACACGTCGCCGGGGCCGTCGATGTCGCGCGACGGATCGACCAAGCGGGCATTGGCGAGCAGGATCGGGCGGCGGTCGGTCAGCATGATGTCACGCGTTCGGCAGGTTGCGGGCCAGCGCTTCGAGCACCGCCATCCGCACCGCCACTCCCATTTCCACTTGTTCGCGGATCAGCGACTGCGCGCCGTCGGCCACGATCGAATCGATTTCCACGCCGCGGTTCATCGGGCCGGGATGCATCACCAGCGCGTCGGGCTTGGCATAGGCCAGCTTTTTCTGATCGAGCCCGTAATAGTGAAAGTATTCCTGGCTCGACGGCACGAAAGAGCCGTTCATGCGCTCGCGCTGCAGCCGCAGCATCATCACGATGTCGGCGCCGTTGAGGCCCTCGCGCATGTCGCGGGCGACCTCGACCCCCATTCGCTCGATGCCCGGCGGCAGCAGCGTCGAGGGCGCGACCACGCGCACCCGCGCGCCCATGGCGTTGAGCAGGATGATGTTGGAGCGGGCAACGCGCGAATGCATCACGTCGCCGCAGATCGCGATCAGCAGCCCTTCGAGCCGGCCCTTGTTGCGGCGGATGGTCAGGGCATCGAGCAGCGCCTGGGTCGGATGTTCATGGGCGCCGTCGCCGGCATTGACCACCGACCCGTCGACCTTGCGCGCCAGCAATTCGACCGCGCCGGAGGCGTGATGCCGCACCACCAGGATATCCGGGTGCATGGCGTTCAGCGTCACCGCGGTGTCGACCAGGGTCTCGCCCTTGCGCATCGAGGACGATGATACCGACATGTTCATGACGTCGGCGCCAAGCCGTTTGCCGGCGATTTCGAACGAGGATTGCGTGCGGGTAGAGGCCTCAAAAAACAGATTGACCTGGGTACGACCGCGCAGGGAGGTGCGCTTCTTGTCGACCTGACGGTTCAGTTCGACATATTCCTCGGAAAGGTCCAGGAGGCCGGTGATGTCAGCGGCGGAAAGGCCCTCGATGCCCAGCAGATGCCGGTGGCCGAGGACGAAAGTCGATTTCGATGCAAGGGTCATTAAAGCAAGAGCTATAGGCAGAGTTGAAAAGTCGGGCAAGGGCGAAAAGCTCGCCAGCGACTTATCCCCCGATCTGTCGGCGGGCAGGGTAAAGAATGCCCGGCGGGGATGCCGCAAAGTTGCCGTGATTGCGCTCGGAGATCGTTCGCGATGTGGAATCGGAAATGGATGGCGGCGATCGCGCCGGTGGCGTTGGTTGTGGCGCAGGCGGTGACGCCCGCCGCCGCGCAGACGCTGGCCGACGATTTCGTCTATTTGCGCGAGATCGCGCCGACCATCCGGCAGGATATCCGCTACGCCGGAATCAACAACTTCGTCGGCCGCCCGCTTGTGGGCTATGATGGCGCCGAATGCGTGGTGAAGCGTCAGGTCGGGCTCGCGCTGCAAAAAGTCCAGCGGGCGCTGGCGCCGCAAAAGCTCTCCCTGAAAATGCTGGATTGTTACCGCCCCGCGCGCGCCGTGCATGACATGGTGGTGTGGGCGAGGGACGGCAATGAGACGCCGGCCCAGAAGCGCTACAATCCGGCGTTCCGCAAACAGGACCTGTTCCGGCTCGGCTATATCGCCGAGCATTCCGGCCACTCCACCGGGGCGGCGGTGGACCTGACGCTGGTCGACCTGCAGGCCGCGCCCACGGCGCCGTTCGATGCCAGGAGGACCTATGCCGATTGTACCGCCGCCGAGGCGCTGCGCGCCCCGGAAGGGAGCGTCGACATGGGGACCGGTTACGACTGCTCGGACCTCAAGGCGCATACCGCGGCGCCGTCGATCACAGCGGCGCAACGCAGCTGGCGAAACACCCTGGTTTCCGCGATGGCCGGGCAAGGCTTCGTCAACTATGCCAAGGAGTGGTGGCATTTCTCGCTGCCCGGCGTCGCCGGACGCGCCTATGATTTCCCGATATCGAAGCGCGCAAACTAGGCCGGCCGGCGTGAAATTGCGGCCGTTTAAGCGTAAAATGTCAGTCACCGCCGATTCTACACGGCAGCCCGGATCGATCCATGACCGCGACCCACGAGGTGTTCAACCAGTCGCCGCCGTTCGAGGATGTCGACTTGTTCAACCTGGATCGTCCGTTGGTCGAAGCGGTGGCCATGAACGATGGCGGGGCGGCGCACCCCGAATTGTCGGAGTTCGGACAGCACTGGGGCTCGGCGGCGACGGCGGCACGCGGCCGCGCCGCCAATGAAAATCCGCCCAAACTGCGGACTTTTGACGCACGCGGCAACCGGCGTGACGAAGTCGAGTTTCATCCGGCCTATCACGAACTGATGGCGCACTCCGCCCATGCCGGTGTCCATAATTCGACCTGGGGAGCCGACGGCAAGCCGGCGGGCGGTGCCGCCGAAGTCATTCGCGCGGCCAAATTCTACATGGCGGCGCAGGTCGAGACCGGGCATCTCTGTCCCATCACCATGACCCGGGCGTCGGTGGCGGCGCTCGCCGCACAGCCGGACGTGCTGGCCAAGGCGATGCCGGTGATCGCGACGCGGGCCTACGATCCGACCTTCGCGCCGTGGTGGACCAAGCGCGGCATGACGCTCGGCATGGGCATGACCGAGAAGCAGGGCGGCACCGACGTCCGCAGCAACATCACCCGCGCCGAGCGCGACGGCGAGGCCTACCGCATCACCGGGCACAAATGGTTCATGTCGGCGCCGATGTGCGATGCCTTCCTGGTGCTGGCGCAGGCCGGCGAGGGCTTGAGCTGCTTCTTCATGCCGCGGTTTCGGCCCGACGGATCGGTCAACGCCATCGAATTCCAGCGGCTGAAGGACAAGCTCGGCAACCGCTCCAACGCCTCATCCGAAGTGGAGTTCACCGGCGCCTATGCCGAGCGCGTCGGCGACGAGGGCAAGGGCATCCGCACCATCATCCAGATGGTGCAGCTGACCCGGCAGGATTGCGCGATCGCCTCCGCCGGCTTGATGCGCTCGGGGCTGGCGCATGCGCTGCATCACGCCCGCCATCGCAGCGTGTTCCAGAAGCATCTCGCCGATCAGCCGTTGATGCAGACCGTGCTCGCCGACATGGCGCTGCATGTCGAGGCTTCGATCGCGCTGGTGATACGGCTGTGCCGCGCGTTCGATCAGGCGCCGGCCGATCCGTCCGAGGCGGCCTACATGCGGCTGCTGACGCCGGCGGTGAAATACTGGGTATGCAAGAGCGCGCCGGGATTCCTGTATGAGGCGATGGAGTGCCTCGGCGGCAATGGCTATGTCGAGGAAGGCATTTTGGCGCGGCATTACCGCGAGTCGCCGGTGAATGCGATCTGGGAGGGATCCGGCAACGTCATGTGTCTCGACGTGTTGCGCGCTTTGTCGCGCGAGGGCGAGGCGGCCTCGAGCGTGTTGCAGGCCCTGGTCCAGGATACGATGGGCCTGTCCGGCGCGGCCGAGACCGCCTCCTTCGTGATCCAGACATTGCTGCGGCCCGACAACGAGAACGTGGCGCGGCAGGCGGTGGAAGCGCTGGCGATGCTGGCCGCCACGGCGGCGTTGAGCACGGTCCATCCCGGGCACGCCGAATTGTTCGCCCGCAGCCGCCTCGATGCCAGGCGCGGCATGATGTATGGCGCGGTGGATCTGACGCCTGAGCAATGCCGCGGCCTGCTCGATCGGGCGCTGCCCTGATGTTCCGACCAGGCAGGCATAATTGATGAGCTTACCCGACAGTTCGGTGGAGCCGGCCGTGTCGATGGCGCCGCCCGCCTTGCCGCGTCCGCCGCGGGTCTGGAAATTCATCGGCACCAGCCTGTGGGCATTGCTCGCGTTCGGCGCGTTGTTCGCCGGCCAGATGATGGTGGTCGCCTGGTTTTTGATGAAAGGGGAGACGCCGTCCGACTTTGAGGCGGCCAAGGCCTTGCTGACCAGCGGCCTGACGATCTCGCTCTCCGTGGTCATGGGATTGCCCGCCGTATGCGCGGCGCTGTGGCTGGCGACATGGACGGCGCGCATGCCGTTCACCGAGTATCTGGCGCTGCGCGGCACCTCGTGGAAAAATTTTCTGGGTGGCGCGGTCGCGTTGGCGGTGGTCATCTTCGCCTGGGACTTGCTGTCCCGCGCGACCGGACGCGACGTCGCTCCCGGCTTCATGGTCGATGTTCTGAAATCGGCAAAGGCCGATGGCGCGCTGTGGCTGCTGGTGATTTCGTTTTGCGTGGCCGCGCCGTTTACCGAAGAAGTTCTGGTTCGCGGCTTCCTCTACCGTGGATGGTCGGAATCGTTTCTGCGGCCGGCCGGAGCGATCATCTTGTCGTCGGCGGTGTGGACCAGCATGCACCTGCAATATGATTGGTTCTTTTTCGGAGAGGTTTTCTCCATCGGGCTGCTGCTTGGCTATCTGCGCTACCGCAGCGGCTCGACCTGGCTGACGATCTTCGTGCATGGCCTCAACAATCTGGCGGCGACGCTGCAGACCGTCTGGCTCGCCGGGCAAGGCTGAATCGATCAAGCCACCAGCGCGATCACCGCCGGCATAGTGAACACGGCGGCCATGGTTTGCAGCGTCAGGATCTGCGCCATCAGCGGCGCGTCGCCGCCGAGCTGGCGCGCCAGGATGTAGGCGTTGGACGCTGCAGGCACCGCAGCGCAGCAGGCGACCACGCCAAGGGTCGAACCGGACAGGCCGAACGCCATGCCGAGCGCGATGGCGATGGCCGGCATCACCACCAGCTTGAGAACCACCGTCAGCAGCGCTGCCGGGCTGGGCCGACGCAATCCTTTGAGATGCAGCCCGGCGCCGACCACCAGCAGTCCCAGCGCTAGCGAGCATCGCCCCAGCGCGTCGAGGAACTCATAGGCCGGGCGGGGAACGGGAAGACTGGTCAGATTGATCGCAAGCCCGATGACGCAGGCCCAGATCAGCGGATTGCGGGCGATGGTCAAGAGAATTTCCGGCCACGCCAGCCGCTGCGGCGAGGCATATTGGGCGAGCACCGCGACGCAAAAGATATTGAGCAGCGGGATCATCGCCACGATGGCGACCGAAGCCAGCGTCAGCCCGAGTTCGCCCCAGAGGTTTCCGGCCACCGACAGCGCCACGAAAGTCTGCCAGCGCGTCGCCCCCTGGAAAACCGAGGAGAACGCCGGGCCGTCGATCCCCAATATGCGGGTCAGTACCGGATGCAGGGCGAGGCACAGCGCCGACATTGCAAGCACCGAAAGCAGCAGCGCGCCGCCGGCGCCCAGGATCGGCACCGACGCCAAGTTGGCCCGCGCCAGCGAGGTGATCAGCAGTGCCGGAAACAGCACGTAGTAGACCAGCTGTTCGAGCCCGGTCCATGTCATGTCGTGCTTCAGCAGGGTGCGGCGCAGCCCGTGACCAAGCACGATCAGCAGGAACACCGGAATCAGGGCCGCGAACACCGTCAGCATGTTACCGGTTTCCCGGCGGTTGATTTAGCACCGTCAGCCGGTCGAGTGCGCCCTGCAGGATGAAGATCGCGGCATGCTGGTCGATGACCTTGGCGCGCC
Organism: Tardiphaga sp.; assembly: GCA_028290765.1. The sequence goes on along the minus strand of JAQGJF010001125.1, from coordinate 544 downwards.
GGGCCCGGCTGACGTCGTTGGCGATCAATTCGCGTTCGACGGCCGACGTCGACAGCCGCTCGTCCCACAGCCCGATCGGGAGCGTCGTCAGCTGCGCCAGATTGCGGGCAAAGGCGCGGGTCGATTGCGCGCGGGGGCCCTCGCTGCCGTCCATGTTGATGGGCAGGCCAAGCACGAAACCGCAGGCGTTGCGTTCATGGGCGAGGGCAAGCAGGCGCGCGGCGTCGGCCTTGAAAGCGGTGCGCAGGATGGTCTCGACGCCGGTGGCCAGCCTGCGATCGGGATCGGACACCGCGACGCCGATGGTCTTGGTGCCCAGATCGAGCCCAACCAGCGCGCCGCGTTCGGGCCAATGCGTGACGGCGTCGGTCAGGGGTAAAATCAGTGCGGGCATGGCCTCGCATACCATGCACCATGCTGGTCAAGCAAAGCCCGGATCGCAACGTGGCGCCCGAAAAGGAACGCCACGTCGTGTTGGTTCGAACTCAGCGGATCGCGATCGGGTTGATCATGCTCTGCACGCCACCCCTGAAGCGCGGCTGGC
>JAQGJF010001124.1 GCA_028290765.1 Tardiphaga sp. | reverse complement strand
TGCTCTTCCGATCTGTGTGGCGTCCCATTCCTCGACATTGACGATCACCCACACCGCCATGCGGGCGCCGCCCGGAAGTTTCAGCGGCGGGCGTGTCGCGATCGGGGAATAGGAAATGCGATCGGTAGGCAGCATGGTCAGGTTTCCGGAGGCGTGATGGTGATGGTGAGTGACGGCAGTCCGTCGATGGTGGCGGAGATCAGGTCGCCCGGCATGACCGGCCCAACCCCGGCCGGCGTCCCGGTATAGATCAGATCGCCGGCGCCAAGCCTGACCTGTCGCGACAATTGCGCCACCACCTCGGGCACGCTCCAGATCATCTGGCCGATGTCGCCACGCTGGCGCTCGACGCCATTGACCGAAAGCGCGATGGCGCAGCCCTTGAAATACCGCGCGTCGCGCGCCGGCGCGATCGGGCCGCACGGCGCCGACGCATCGAAACTCTTGCCGACCTCCCAGGGCAGCCGCAGATCCCGGGCGTCGCGCTGACGGTCGCGCCGCGTCATGTCGATACCGACGGCATACCCCCAGATGTGATCGCGCGCCGCTTCGACGTCGATGTCGCAGCCACCGCGGCCGATGGCGATCACCAGCTCGACCTCGAACTGAAAATCCGAGGTGAACGGCGGATACGGCACGTGGCCGCCATCCGGCACCGCGGCATCGCGCGGCTTCTGGAAGAAGAATGGCGGATCGCGCTCATCGGCTTCCTTCATCTCGCGGATATGGTCGACATAGTTGCGGCCAACACAATAGATGCGGCGAACCGGAAAAGTCCCGCCGCCCATCACCGGAAGTTCGGTCGCCGGAATCGCCGGCAGCACGCGCTGGCTCATCGGCTTCACCGTTTCGCTGCCGGCTTGGCGACGGTCTGGCCCTGGTACCAATCGAGAATCTGCTCGCCGTTCCAGTGCACGACGCCTTCGAACTTGTTCACGTAGTCGTAGATCGCCTCGAGAAACTTGATCCGGAACGGCTGGCCGCTGATGTAGGGATGAATAGCGATCGACATGATCTTTGGGCGCACCTTGCTCTCTTCGTAATAGCGGTCGAAACAATCGATGGTGCGCTTGAGCAGATGATCGCTCTCGTGGTGCTGCACCATCATCATCGGAATGTCGTTCAGTTCCACCGTGTAGGGCAGCGTCACCAGCGGCCCCTTGGCGGTACGGATCACGGTCGGCTCGTCGTCATAGACCCAGTCGCCGATATATTTGACCCCCGCCTCGGCGAGATATTCCGGGGTCTCGAGGGTCTGGGTCAGGCCGGGTCCGAGCCAGCCGAGCGGGCGCTTGCCGGTGAATTTCTCGATTCCGGCCATCGCGCGCTCGATCATCGCCTTCTGGTCCGGCTCTTTATGAATGGGTCCCTGCTCATAGGCATGGCCCATGAATTCCCATCCGGCATCCTTGGCTTGCTGCGCGACCCGCGGATAATCTTCGCAGACCCGCGCATTGATCGAGAGCGTCGGCGCGATACCGAGCCGCTTGTAGAGATCGAAGAACCGCCACACCCCGACCCGCATGCCGTATTCGTGCCAGCTCCAGTTCGGCACGTCCGGCAGCAGCGGAATGCCGGTCGGCGCCGGGATCACCTGGCGGGCCATTGGCTTGGCGATGTCCCAGACTTCCAGATTGACGATGGTCCAGATCACCATCCGCGCGTTGCCCGGCAGCTTCAGGGCCGGACGGTCGACGATCGCGGAAAACTCGCTGCGCTCACGGGGAAGCATCGGGCCGGTCATTTTTTCTTCAGTCGTCAGGGGTGAAATCTGAAATCAGTCAAGCTTTCGCCGTCGTGGGAACCTGCATCGTTCGTCGAACGCCAGGCTGAGTCAACGAAAATTACATACACTTTTTCCACTGCTCATCATTTAATCGGCCTGCCTAGCGCATCTGCAGCAATTTTATGCGCTAAAAACTGGATTTCGGACCAGGCATGTGGTCGGATGGCCGAAGACAAATCAAAAGTGTATTCACTTGATAGGTTGCGCCAAGCAATGACGGATCAATCCGAGCAGCTGATTCCGACCTCCGGCGGGCTGCGCGCCGGCAACCGCGCGTTGTCGGTGATGGACCAGATCCGGGAGGCGATCCTGGGCGGCGCGGTTGCCGCCGGCGAACGGCTCAACGAGGTCCGGCTCAGCCGCACCCTGGCGGTATCCCGCACGCCGGTGCGCGCGGCGCTGCAGGCGCTCGCCGGCGAGGGCCTGTTGGACTACGCCCCCAACCGCGGTTTCACGGTGCGCGAGTTTCCGCTCGATGCCATCGTCGACGCCTATGAAATCCGCGCCTCGCTCGAAGGCGTCGCGGCGCGGTTCGCCGCGGAGCGCGGCTTGAGTGCGGACGAGCACGCGGTGATCGGGCGCAGCCTCGTCGCCGGGGATCGGTTGCTCGAGCGCGGCTCGTTCGGACCGGGCGACCTCACGACCTATCGCGACATCAACGGCGACTTTCACGACACGCTGCTGGCCGCCGCGCGCAACCGCATGCTCGCCGAGATGATCCGGATCTGCCACCACGTGCCGATGTCGTCGAACCGCAACATCGTCGCCTTCGAGCATCGCGACGTTCGCCGCCGCCACGACGACCATTATCGCATCTACGAAGCGATCACGGCGCGCGAGCCCTGGCGGGCCGAGATGCTGATGCGCGAGCACGTCTCCGGCGTCAAGGCCTCGCTGATCAAGTCGCTGGCCGAGCGCGGCGCCTAGAGCGGGATGATTTTAAGTTAGTTCGGCGACATCAGCCCCGTCATTGCGAGCGAAGCGAAGCAATCCAGGAGCCAAGAAGCAAGAACTGGATTGCTTCGTCGCAAGAGCTCCTCGCAATGACGGAGTTAGCTGTCCCGATTCCGCT
>JAQGJF010001087.1 GCA_028290765.1 Tardiphaga sp. | reverse complement strand
GCCAGCCGGCGTCCGATCCTGCTCACGGGCATGCAGCCCGGCGGCCAACTCGTGACCACCACCGATGTCGAGAACTATCCGGGCTTTGCCAACGTTATCCAGGGCCCCTGGCTCGTCGAACAGATGCGGGCCCAGGCCGAGCACATGGGCACGCGAATTGTCTATGACCATGTCGTGTCGATCGATACTGAATCCCGCCCGTTTCGTCTGATTGGCGATAGTGGAGACCACTACCTCTGCGATGCACTCATCTACGCGACAGGCGCGCAGGCCAAGTGGCTCGGCATTCCCTCTGAGGAAACTTTCCGCGGTTTCGGGGTGTCGGCGTGTGCCACGTGCGATGGCTTCTTCTTTCGCGGAAAACACGTCGCCGTTGTCGGCGGCGGGAATACCGCTGTTGAAGAAGCGCTGTATCTCGCCAACCTCGCGAGTGCGGTCACATTGGTACATCGCAGGGATACTTTGCGCGCTGAACGTGTCCTTCAGGAACGATTGTTCGCTCATCCGAAGATCATCATACGATGGAACAGCGAGGTCGAATCCATCGTAGGCGAAGCGGGGCCTGCAAAGGTCGGCGGGCTCCTCCTCAAGAACCGCATCGACGGCACCTGCGACAGACTCGACGTCGACGGCGTGTTCGTGGCAATCGGCCACACCCCGGCGAGCGGCCTTATCGAGGGAAAGGTGGATATGCACCCCGACGGCTACATCAAGGTGCTGCCGGGTACGACGACAACGAGCACCCCTGGCCTCTTTGCGGCTGGCGATGTAGCCGATGGCGTCTACAGGCAGGCCGTAACCGCGGCAGGGCTCGGCTGCATGGCCGCACTTGAGGCGGACCGGTTTCTCACGATCCACGCCGCCTCCACGAAGCCGGCGAGAGAGCAAACGAGTTTCGCCTAATGGTCAAAAAACCGGTGCGCGGCTATTATTCAGGCGAAGCAGCAAGGTCTGGGGTTCAGTCCCGGGCGGCGAGGAACTGGAACCCGAACGATCCTTGCCCGCCGCCGCGCCCCGTCGGACGTCGAGAATGTTAGCCCGTTGCGGCCGTCTGCGAGCGCCGTACTCGGGGAGGAGAGGGCGACGTCAACTCGTCGTCGATGAACTCCATACGATCCTTGCCCCAGAACATCTCTTCTCCGACAAAAAAGGTCGGGGCTCCAAACACGCCCCGTTCCATCGCATGATCGGTCTCAGACGCGAGTTCGTCACGGATGTCGTCACTCTCGACGAGCTTTTGGAATTGATCCGGATCGACGCTCAATGTTGACGCGATCGGTTTCAGTCCCGCGATTTCGCCGACCGAGGCGTCGTTTCTTTCCCAGTAGGCCGCGAAGATCTGTTCCATGAAATCCCATTCCTTTCCGAACCGCCGCATCGCGAGGGCGCCTCGCAGCGCGGGGCTGGTCTTCATCGGAAACTTCGTGGGCATGCTGAAAGGCAGGTTATAGCGCTTGGCCCACCGCATCAGATCGGCCTTGCGCGCCCGAAGTTTGACTTTCGGCTCCTCCATCAGGACGTAGGATTGCTTGCGGAAGACATATCCCAGATTGAAGGGATGCGACACGAGAATTGCGCCGTGCTTCTTCGCAATCGGCTTGATCAGATGGAGCGCGAAGTAGCTGTTCGTGCTGCCGAGGTCCCAATAGAATTCGATGGTCTTGGTCATAAGACGTCCTTCCTCCAGGTCTTCTATTTCGAAGCGTCGTCATTTGGCCCGCCGGCGGGCTTTGCCGCGAATTGGTTGTTTCCGAACAGATTGTCCCAGGCCTTTCCGGTCGGCGGTTTCCGGTTTTTCTCGAAACGTTCCTTCAGAACAGCGAGACCGCGCTGCACGGCGGGGCGAGCACGCACTGCCTTGTACCAACGTTCTATCGAGGGATAGTCCTCGAGTTGTTGTCCCTGGAAGGCGTGCGAGCGCAGCCAGGGGTAGGCGGCCATGTCAGCGATCGAATACTCGCCGGCGAGATATTCCGTCTCGGAAAGACGCGTTTCCATGACACGATAGAGGCGGCCAGCTTCGGACGTAAATCGGTCGATCGCGTAAGGAATTTTCTCCTTCGCGTATTCGCGGAAGTGATGGGCCTGACCGAGCATCGGACCCATGCTGGCGGCCTGAAAGGTAAGCCATTGCACCACCTCGTAACGCGTCGCCATGTCGCGAGGCATGAAACGATAGTCCGATTTCTCGGCTAGATACATCATGATGGCTGCGGATTCGAACAACACGTAGGGCTTCCCCCGGGGACCATCCGGATCGACGATCGCGGGAATCTTGTTGTTGGGACCGATCTTGAGGAACTCTGGAGAGAACTGCTCGCCCTTTCCGATATGGACGGGCTCGACGGAATACGGCAGTCCCAATTCCTCGAGCAGGATGGAAATCTTGTAGCCGTTTGGTGTCGGCCAGAAATACAGCGTTATCAAGCCGTCCCTCCCGCTACAGAGTGTTGTCTGAATTGTCCGAACGCTAGGCTCGCCTCGATGCACTGTCCAAGACGATCAGAGACATAGTTCATTCGTCAAACGACTTGGCCCGACGCCATAGGTCGCTATCCGACTTGATGAAGTTGTCTTCAGTATTGGACCATGGACCGGCGACCGATTATTTGACTAGGTTGGAGCAACGTTTCTGACGAGCGGGAGGCAACAGGATGGCGAGCGGAATTCTGCCGATGCTTTCGGGCATCAAGGTCGTCGACATGACACAGTTCGTCGCCGGCCCCACCGCCTCGCGAATCCTCGGCGAACTGGGTGCCGACGTGGTGAAGGTCGAGCTGGCACCGTTCGGTGACAGATCGCGCGTTCAGGGCGTGAAGCCGAAGCAGCCGGCCGAAACCGCGGCGCCGCACAGCACGTACTTCTTCCAGCACAATCATTCAAAGCGCGGTATCGCCCTGGACTTCAAGAATGAGAAGGCCCGCGAGATCCTGAAGCGCATGATCGCGGGGGCGGACGTGCTGGTCGAGAACTTCAGTCCGGGCGTCATGGCCCGCGCTGGACTGGCGTATGAGGATCTGCGGAAGATCAATCCCAGGCTGGTGATGTGCTCGATCTCGTTCGCCGGCCAGAGCGGACCGCTGAGCGACAAGCCCGGATACGACTACATCGGCCAGGCATACGCTGGTGTGACCGGAATGATCGGCGAGGCAGACGGCAGCCCCGCCATGGTTACGATGGCGATCGGTGACGTCTCGACTGGCGTTTCCGCCGCGATGGCGATCGCCGTGGCGCTCTTCCACCGAGAACGAACCGGCGAGGGACAGTTGGTGGAAAGTACGTTGCTCGATACCTACTTCCACATGCACGTAGCGAGCATCCCCCGCTTTTCGATTCTTGGCGACAAGTACGTCCTGCAACGAACGGGATCGCAGCATCCCGACGGCGGTCCCACGGGTATCTTCAAGTGCGGCGATGGGAGATACATCACCTTGATGTCGCTGGCACATCAATGGCCGCAGCTCGTGCAGGCATTGGAGATGCCAGATTTGCTTGGCGATCAACGCTTCGTGTCGGCAAGTGCCCGCCGCAAGAATAACGACCTTCTGAAGGACATCCTCGAGGGATGGCTCGCTTCGGTCGGCTCAAGAGAGGCATGCCTGGCCGCTTTGGAAGCCCAGCGAATTCCGGCAGCGCCGGTGCTCGACCTCAACGAGGTGATCGAGCTTGAGCACTTGAACGAACGCGGCACGGTGCGATCGGCCAGCGATCCCGTGCTCGGCTCGTTCAAGGTGCCCGGTATGCCCGCACGGTTCTCATCGTGGAAACCCGCCGCGCGGTTGTCGGCCGCGCGTCTCGGTGAACACAACGACGAAGTATTGAAGGAATTGGGTCTGTCCGAGCGGGAGATCACCGAACTCCATGACCAAAAGGTGTTCGTAAGGGACGTCTCGCTCCCCGCCACCGCGTGAGCTACTTGCGGCGGCGCACTTTCTTTTGCTGATCGACGGGTGCCGCGGCGGGACTTGCCTGCCGCAAGCGTCCTGCAGCCTGAAACAGATGACGTACCAGTGGCGAGCGATCGTCCCAGCGCTTGGCGAGCCAGACAGCCGTCTGGGCCTTCGGTTCCTGCAAGGGTATGAAGCTCAGGCCCTTGAACGATAACCGTTCGAGCGATGCAGGCAGGATGGATATGCCGATCCCGGCTGCGACCAGTCCCATCATCGTCGGAGTGGCGTTGGCTTCCTGAGCGACATTGGGTGCAAAGCCGGCATCTCGGCAAAGGTCGACGATTTTCTGATAGAGACCGCTTCCGATGGCACGGGCGTAGAGCACCAGCGGTTCGTTTGCAAGGTCGCGCAGCGATATTTCCCGTCCCGCGGATGCCAACGGATGGTCCGAGCGCATGACCGCCATCAAGCGTTCCCGACTTAGTTCGATCGATTGGATCGACGTCGGTTTGGGCTGTAGCGGGCGGACGAAACCAAGATCCAGGCGACCATCGAGGATGGCGTCGATCTGCTGATAAGTCGGCATCTCCTGAAGAACGAGATTGACCATCTCGTGCGCTTTTCGAAAATCGAACAGCAACCGCTGGAATTCGTCAACGAAGGGCGCCGAACCAAAGAAACCGATCCTGACTTCGCCGATCTGTCCACGATGCACGCGTTGGGCCAGGGCGGCGGCGTTGTCGACCTTGCTCAGTATCTCGCTCGCCTCCTTGAGAAAGACCTTCCCCGCGCCGGTTAATTCCACCCGGCGATTCGATCGCTCGAACAGGCGAGCGCCGATCTCGCGCTCGAGCGCCAGAATCTGCTGGCTCAATGGAGGCTGGGAAATGCCAAGGCGATTGGCCGCCTTGCCGAAATGCAGGTCTTCTGCGACCGCGACGAAGTAACGAATGTGTCGGAGTTCGATGTTCATGGCGCCGACCCTAGCAGAAAGCCGGCGATTCAAAAGCGTCGAAGGTTTTGCAGCATTCGCCCAACATATCGAACATGACCTAAAGGGTATTGGACTGTTGGGTACTGCCTCGTGAAAGTGACCCAAAGGCCGTCGGGCCTCGGGGAGCGGAACGTGGGTGCAGCAGACGGTCGTGCGGGCGACATGCCGAACGAAGGAGGCGATCCGCGAGGCCCGATCCTCGGCGGTATCCGCGTTCTCGACCTGAGCCGGTTCTTGTCAGGGCCCCAGGCGACCTTGTTCCTGGCGGGGATGGGCGCGGAAGTCATCAAGATCGATGAGCCGCGCGGAGGCGATCCCACGTTCGGCGCACCGCCATATTTCGGGGCAGGCGGCGTGAGCTTCGCGCGTCAAACGGAAGACGACCTCGGCATCGCTTATTTGAAGCGTGCCAGAGGCAAAAAGTCGATCACGCTCGACCTGAAGGCTGAAGGGGGCAAGGAAGTGCTGTTCCGCCTTGTCCGCGAAGCGGACGTCATCGTCGAAAACTTCAAGGTCGGCGTAACCGCCCGGCTGGGGATTGATTATGAGACGCTTTGCGATGTCAATCCACGCCTGATCTATTGCTCGATCACTGGATACGGTTCGACCGGGCCCGAGCGCCACCGGAAGGCCTTCGATCTCATGGTGCAGGCCGCCACCGGCATGATGAGTATCACCGGCGATCCGGCCGGGGTTCCGAGCAAGACGGGAGCTTCCTTGTCGGACGGTATCGCGGGAACGTTCGCGCTGGCCGGGATATTGGGTGCTCTCTATCAACGTCATTCGACTGGGCTCGGCCAGTTCATCGACGTCTCGATGGCCGATTGCCTGGTTTCCCTGATATTCGATGAGCCGTTCGAGTGTTATCGCGACCTTGGCCTGTCATATCGCCAGGGCAACCGAATCGCCAGGTTCTCCCCGTTCAACACCTATCTGACGGCGGATGGACGTGTCGCGATCGGCGCCGGAACACATGCCGATTGGATCAAATTACTGAAGATCATGGGACGCGAAGACCTTCTCGGGTCGCGCGAATTCATGAGCGCGGGTTGGCTCATCGAGAACAACGCCGAGGTCGATGCGATCGTCGAACAATGGACGAAGCATCGATGCACGGACGCCATCATCGCCGATCTGGATCGTGCTGACATCACCTGCGGTCCGATCCGGACGATGGATGAGGTGGTCGCTTGGGAGCACCTGCGCGAGCGCGGTATGCTCCAGCCTGTGCGAAATCCCAACTTTCCATCCGCCGCTGGCCCGCTTGCCGCGGGCTTTCCATTGAAATTCAGCCGCGCAACGGTGGGACACGATGAGCGGGTCCCGATGCCGCGCGAGCACAACATGGAAATCTACCAAGGCCTTCTGAAGCTCTCGCCGACCGAAATCGATGGCCTGACGAAACGTGGAGTTCTCTGAAATGTGCAGAGTTTTTTTCGCGCTGATGGTACTTTGCTCGACCTCTGCTCTGGCAATCGCGCAGCCATATCCTGATCGACCTATCACAATGATTGTTCCCTACGCGGCGGGCGGGCCGACAGATACGGTCGCGCGGATTGTCTCGGAAGCGATGGGCCGCGAATTAGGCCAGCGCGTAATCGTCGAGAACGCCGCCGGAGCAGGGGGCACCTTGGGGTCAATACGGGCAGCCAGAGCCGAGCCGAATGGATACACGCTGCTTCTCAACCACATCGGAATGGCGACGGCGCCGACGCTCTACCCCGGCTCGATCGACCCGCTTGCATCGTTCGAGTTTGTCGGACTGGTGGCCGATGTGCCGATGACCATCGTTGCCCGACGATCTTTCCCGCCAAATACGCTGAAGGAGTTGGTCGACTACACGACGAAGCAGGGAAACAAGGTCTCCTACGCTCATGCGGGAGCGGGGACTGCGTCACATATTTGCGGCATGCTGTTTGCGTCCGAAACCGGCGCGCGGCCGGTGACCATTCCTTACAAAGGGACCGGTCCTGCAATGATTGATCTGCTTGGGGAGCAAGTCGACTTCATGTGCGACCAGACGACCAATACGACAAACCAGATACAGTCAGGGGAGATCAAGGTCTATGCGGTGACGGCGCCGCAACGAATACCCGCCTTGCCGAACGTTCCTTCGGCGAATGAAGCTCGCCTCGAAAAAATGGAACTTGCGATCTGGCATGGAATCTATGCACCCAAGGGAACGCGGCCTGAAGTGACGCAAAGGCTTACAGCAGTGCTACAGGCCTCTCTTGCTGACAGTGGTGTCCTGGAGCGATTTCGTCAGCTCAGTGCGCTTCCAGTCTCATCCGAGGGCGCGACACCGGATGCCTTGAAAGCAAAGCTTGTCGCAGAAATTGACCGCTGGAAGCGCGTGCTCCAATCCGGCGCAATCAAATAATCGGAGTGTAGGCTCGGATTTGAATCCCGGTCGAACTGGCTCGATAGGCAATGCGATTGAGCGCTCGCATATCGGCGTGAATCAGTCGGCTGGGCCGGATTCCGATGCATTATAACGCGCCCAAATAGCCGAATAGCGGATTTCGATTAGACGCCGACTTCTGTTTCCGTGGGTGGTATCGAAGTGACCGCCGAATCCGGCCCGCCGTTGCTGGCGGCGAATTCGCGCTCGGTCTCGACGGCAGGCCGCTGCCGCCTGCCGGTGGTGCTCAACCTGGATCAAGGCGCGGTTCTGCAAATTCGCGCCGGGCGCGGCGGCTCGTGGTGCTATTTGGCGATCGCAGGTCGCTTCGTCGTGCCAAAAGTACTCGGCTCGCACGTCACCCACAGGCGCACTGGCTTCGGCGGCGTGGACGGCCGCGCGATCACCGCCGGCGATCGTTTCGGAGTCGAACGATTCGGATCGTCGTTGCCGTCGCCGGGCGCGATTGTGGCCTTGGCTCGACCGTCTCGTCAACACCATGCGTGTGGTCCTTGGCCCTCAACACGACTACTTCGCCGACGACCCAGATCGCCGCGTTTCTGGCCGGGCCGTTGGTCCGTCTCCGCCAATGTCGATCGCATGACATATTTTCTTGAAGGACCGACTGAGGCACGCGCGGCTACAATATCGTGTCTGACGGGATCGCGATGGGTGCGATCCAGGCGCCGGGAGACGGCCGTCCGATCGTTCCGACGGCCGATCGTCAATCTACCGGCGGTTATCCGAAGATTGCCGACGTCATTGGCCCCGATCTCGGCCGGCTTGCCCAGGCACGGCCGGGAACTGCGTTCAGGTTCGAGATGGTATCGATCGCCCAAGCGGTTGCAACGCGTTGCGAAGAGGCGATCCTGCTGGCGCGCAGCATGGTGGTCGAGCCGCTGGTATGCAGCCACCTCAGCTCCGAATTCCTGCTCGGTCTCAACCTGATCGACGGTGTGGTCGGCCTCGACGCTTTCGGTCGATCATCAGACAACAACATCATCAAAGCTCAGCTCCTTCTCGGCCCAGAATACGGCTCGTCTCCCGGACTTCAGTCAGGAACGCTTTGGCCAGGCGTGATAAGGGTTCTGCTTCCGACCACAGCATATAGGCCACGGCGATCGTCTTGGGCGCGAAAGGCCGGACGATGAGGTCATGGCTGCCGCCCTGGCGCGGCGAAAAGGGGTCGACGACCGCAGCGCCGACGCCGGCGGCTGCGAGCACGCAGGCCGTATTGCAGTACCGCACCTCAACGGTCGGCTGGAACGGCGCGCCGGCTTGCGCAAAACTCTCACGTACGGCTTCGCCCAATCGCGTGCCGCGCTCCAGCCCGATGAAAGGCAAGCCGACGAGGTCGGAGGCGGAAATGACCGGGCGTTCGGCCAGCGGATGCTTCGGCGGCAACACGCAGACCATTTCGCCGGTATGAACCACCTCGTGGGCAATGCCGGGGTGATGCGACAGACCGAGCACGAAGCCGAGTTCGGCGACCCTGCTCTGCACGCCCTCGATAATGCCTTCGTAGCGCCGTACATCGAAGAAGACCCGCGTCTGCTGACGACGGCGCAGGAAGGTTGACAGGGCCGGCGGAATAATGCTGTAGGCCAGCGGCGGCGTCGCCACGATCGACAGATGTCCGGTGCGACACTCCCTCAAATCGCGCACGCGATTTTCGAGTTTGGCATGCAGCGCGAAGATCGCGTCACTTTCCTTGTAGAGCGCCATCGCCTCCGATGTCGGGAACAGCCGGTTATTGACGCGCTCGAACAAGGCGAAACCCGCCTGCGCCTCCATCGCCTTCAGCGCGTTGCTGATCGCGGGCTGCGACAGCGCCAGTTCGTCCGCCGCCGCGACCGTGGTCCGATGGCGGATCACCGCACGCAGGATTTCCAATTGGCGTAGGTTCATATAACTACCGGTTATTGTCTCAGGCAAAATATCATAGCACGAATGATTGCATTTGGCGCGGTCCTTGCTCGTAATGAGCGGCGCATCGGAGCGCTATCGGAGCGGACCTACCCGCCTCTTGAGTAAGCAATCCGCACAGATTGGAGGCAATGTTGGTTCGAGTTCTCCGCGCCGCCGCCGCTCAGATGGGGCCGACGCAAAAAGCAGACTCGCGAGAGCACACGCTTGGCCGGATGCTGGAATTGCTGGAGGCGGCGGCCGCGCGCGGCGCCACTCTGGTCGTGTTTCCTGAACTGGCGTTCACGACTTTCTTCCCGCGGTGGTTCATCGAGGGCGAGGCGCTCGATCATTACTTCGAGCGCGGCATGCCGAATCCGGCGGTGCAGCGCCTGTTCGATCGCGCCCGGGCGCTCCGCATCGGCTTCTATGTCGGTTACGCCGAACTGACGTCGGACGGCCGGCGCTTCAATGGTTCGATCCTGGTCGACCGCGACGGCGAGATTCTCGGGCGCTATCGCAAGGTGCATTTGCCGGGCTCGGTCGAGCCGCGCGCCGGCGCGCGCTACCAGCAGCTCGAAAAACGTTATTTCGAATATGGCAATCTGGGCTTTCCTGTGTTTCGGGCGGGGGTGGACTGGCGCCATGCGATCATGGGCATGATGATCTGCAATGATCGCCGCTGGCCCGA
>JAQGJF010001073.1 GCA_028290765.1 Tardiphaga sp. | reverse complement strand
CCGGAACGCCGGCTGCGAACGCTTCGACGATGACCCGGCCAAAAGGCTCCTCGAAAAGCGAGGGGACGACCAGCACGTCGATCTGGCGAAACAGGTCGTCGGGTCGGACCCAGCCCAGAAAACGAGTGGTCGAGGGGAATCTGGACGGCAGCGCTTTCGCGTATTCGCTCTTCGCCGTGCCAGCAATCAGCACTTCCGGCGGGGTCGGGGTGTCGAGCAGCCTCAAGGCCTCTGCCAGGGTGTCGAGGCCTTTCACCGCATCCAGCACGCCCAGATAACCGACCCGGAGCGGACCGGCTTCGACCGCTTCGCGTTTCGCGGTCGCGACGGGGTTCGGCAGCAATCCGGGTATCAGGTGGGTCGAGGCGCCGGGAAAGTAACCGTGCGACAGATGCTTGTTGATGATGAACTGGGTTTCACCGATGACGGCATCGACGAAGCGGGACATGATTTTCTTGCCCACGGAAGTCGCCTGGCATGAGCCACATGCGGTGCCGCAGTTTCCCGAGCTCTTGCGCATGCTGCCCTTCCAGCAGAGCAGGAATGTACTGCGCAGAATGTGACAAACCGGCACGCCGCAGGTTCGTGCCGCCAGCCAGGTCGCCACGTTGATGTTTTCGATACTGTCCGTCACGACGATGTCGGGTCGGAACCGGCGGATCTCGCGCCGCATCGCGACAAACGCACGCGGGTTGAAGTTCTCCAGCAGATGCCAGATCGCGCGTTTCCAGGCCGGCCGGGGCAGGCGGTAATTCCAATCGATGTTGAGCGTCGACAGCCGCTGGACCGGCACGCCTTCGTAGACTTCGCGCTCCTTGCGGTCGGCGACGTTGACGACTTCGAGATCGTGTCCGGACTGCTGCAGCAGTTTGGCGACCATCAGCGCCGATATCGGGCCGCCGCCATCGATGAAGGGCGGAAAGGCAGCGCAGGCCATCAGGATCCGCATCGGAGAAGCCCTTTCGGATCCAGCCAGAGGCGCGACCGGAGGCGCGTCGACGCGAGCGGCAAACGCATGCGCGATGACGAGCCGCAAAATCCGGCTTGCGTCGCTACGTCATTTCGGCGAGCTCCAGGCACGTAAAATCCCTCACGTCAGCGACCTCTTACCTATTCACCGCAAAAGTGTCACCCGAGACCGTTTTCCATCATTAACATTGTACTCCGAGGCGGTATTTGCGTGCGGATTTAGCCTTTCATTAATCATATTCGCCGATGTTTCGACGATGGATCATGTCGCCCTAATAGTGTGCGGCAGCACGAGCCAGAGACATGAATTTAGTAAAGGCGTCGTTTTTGGAAGGGGAGTTCCTGTCGAAGGAACGCAGCGGCGTTGAACGTCGTTCTAATCCCATCCTCGATGTCCTGAACCTCGCCCGCAGACGCATTCGCCTGATCGCCGCCACCGTCGTACTGGTGCTCGGCGTTGTGGTTGCGTACCTGGCCCTGGCGACGCCGTCATACCGCGCGACGGTCGAGATATTCATCGATCCCCAGGCGCTGCAGGTCGTCGGGCGCGGCTTGACGAGGACGGATACCGCGGCCTCCATCGAATTCGCCGGGATCGACAGCCAGGCGCTCATCCTGACCTCGACGTCCTTGCTCGAGCGTGTGATCGCCGATCTCAATCTCGATCAGGATCCGGTTCTGGCGGCCGGCAGCAACAACGAGGCGACCAGGTCGATCACGGTCCTCGATGCGTTGCGGCAGCGGATCGTCGTGCGCAGGGTCGATGCGTCGCTGGTGTTTCAGGTTACCGTTTCGCATCCGATTGCCGTTCAGGCCGCACGGATCGCCAATGCTATCGGCGCGGCCTACTTCAGTCTGTCCTCGCAGGACCGCGGCAAAGCCGTGGGCAAGGCCAGCGCGACACTGGTGGACCAGGCCACTCAGCTGCGTGGCGATCTGGCCAAGGCCGACGCCGCCGTCGAAACCTTCAAGACAAAGGCTGGTCTCATCAGCACGGGAGAAGCCGGCCTGATCGTGTCGCAGCAGCTCAAGGACCTGTATACCCAAATCAGCCTGAGCGAGGCCAACCTGCCGAGGCTGGCAGCGCGGCGCAATGAAATACGCAAGCTGAACGCGGCGCAGATCACGGCCGAGAATGGCGCCACGCCCGAGGCGATCGTTTCGCCGGTCATCGGCGCGTTGCGGGCGCAGTATGCATCGATCATCCAGAACGAGGCGCAACTGGCGCGGACGCTGGGCGATCGGCATCCGGAGATAGCCAATATTCGCGAACAGAAGCGAGCCGTACTCGAGCAGATTCAAAATGAACTTGGACGCATCGGACGCTCCTCGGACGAAGAATATCGCCGGGCACAGGAGAGTCTTGCGGGCCTCAAAAAGCAGGCCGAAACGCTCGTCAACTCGCAGATCGCCAGCAACGAGGCCAAGAT
Organism: Tardiphaga sp.; assembly: GCA_028290765.1. The sequence continues at coordinate 2,689 of JAQGJF010001073.1, read as the reverse complement.
CAGGCTGCGCCAGCTCGAGAGCGAGGCCAGCGCCATTCGGAGTGTTTACGACACCTCGACAGCGCGAGCGAAGGAGCTGCAACAGCAGCAGCAGATCGAAACCAATAATTCGCGCATTATCTCCGAAGCGATGGTTCCGTTGCGCCCGTTCGGGACCCCAAAGGCGCTGGTTCTGATTGCTGGCGCGCTATTCGGGCTCGTTCTGGGCTTCGCGCTGGCCTATGTCATGGATCTGCTCCGGGGAGTCCTCTCGAACCGGGACGACGTAGCGGATACGGCGCTGGCTCCGATCGTCGCGGACCTCGCAACGGTGCCGGTCGATGGCATCCGGTCCGGCGGCGATAGCCGTTCCCTGATCGAGATTGCGAAGATGTTGCGACAGCAGCTCGGCGGTCGCCTGCCGGCCGTCATCGTCGTGGCGGGGCTGAGCGAGAACGACAGTGCCCGTATTGCGGACGATATCACCGAAATCCTGGTCTGGTGCGGTGAGGCGGTTCTGCGCTGCCATGGCGGGATTGGGAAGAATGCCGTTTCCTCGAAGTCGATGCGCCTTCCAACCGGTCTGAGCAGGGGCCTCGCGCAGGGCGCGGGTGAGACGCGGTTCATCGTCGTCGATGCGGCGGCCGAGATGGTTTCCGCCGATCCCGAGCTGTCCGCGCGTGCTTCCGCCATCCTGCTGGTCGTTGAACCCGGGCAGACGACGCGGGCCCGGCTGATCAATCTCCTGGATGTCGTGGATCCCAATGGTGACAAGCGCCAGGCCGGCCAGATCGGACTGATCTGTCTGCGTCCTGAAAAATGGAACATGCCGGCCTGGCTATCGCCGCAGCCTGAGGTGACGATGCCGGTCGGTCGCGCCGCATGATCGCGTCAGGCGCTCAGCGCCGGACGATGTCCGAGAGCTTGCGCGATCGGCTCCATGACCGCGCATGCATTACGCTGGTCCTCGGGGCGCTGACCTTCAACGCCGTGCTCTGCTTTGCCAATACGGTCCTGTTTCCCGTCAGCGATATCCTGGTGATCGCATCGGAGTTCGTCATTATCTCGTTCGCCATGGTTTTCGCGCTCGACCGGCGCATCGAGCCCTATCTGATCGTCGCGGTCCTGGTGTCGTATGCCGTGCTGATCATGGCCATGCGGCCGATGTTTGATCCGAAAGCCGTGCGCGATTTTCTGATTCCCGTGGCTTTCTACTGCCTGGGCCGCCGGCGGCCGTCATTGGCATTGACCGACAGGATCGTTTTGTCGGCTGGCATCATCGTCGTGGTATTCGGTCTGTTCGAATATCTGGCGTTTGAAACCTTCGAGAAGTACTTCAACATCATCCGCTATTATGTGGCGCGTGGCACGGTGGCGCCCGCCGATGTGTCAGGCCAGACCGGGACATTGTTCGCCAGCGGCGTCCGCCCGGACTCCCGTACGCTGCTTCCGTTCCTTGGTCCGCATCGCGTGTCGTCGGTGTTTCTCGAGCCGGTCTCGACCGGAAATTTTGGCGCGATCCTGTATATCTGGGCGCTGTGCCGCCCGGGTATGCGCGGGCGGATGATCCTCTTTGCCTGCGCGGCCATCGTCATCGTGCTCGCCGATGCGCGTTTCGGTGCCTATACCTGCATCGCCGCGACGGCCGCCTCGCTGGTCCTGTACCGTCTGCCGCGGGTGTTCTGGTTCTGCCTGCCATTGGTGATGATGTGCGCCCTGGCGATCTATGGATTCGAAAGCATGCAGGTCGATTGGGCCAACGACATTTCGGGCCGTATCCTGTGGACCGCGCGGCTTCTGACCTCTCTGTCGTTCGACGGCGCGATGGGCGTCTCCGCCCAAAAGCCGTTCCTGTCGGATTCGGGCTATGCCTATTCGATCAACGAAATCGGGATCGTTGGTTTCGTGGTGTTTTGGGGACTCTTCATCTTCTCGGCGCCGGCAGATCGCGCGGCCTGGCGATTGCGCGCCTGTGCGGCGACCTATTTCTGCCTGCTGCTCGTGATCAGCGATTCGCCTTACTCGATCAAGACCGCCGCGGTGTTCTGGTTCATGCTCGGCGGTGCCGACGCGGAAGGTGAAAAGCGCGTGCTGGCCTCGAAGCCGTCGCGGCGGAGTTATGACGACGTACTGGCCGCCAGGGGCGCGCTCGCCGCATAATTCGGCGATGTCGCAACTTTATTGGATGAAGGCCGCCGTCGGCGCAGGCGCAGAATTGGCCGTTCGATCGCGTGCCAGGAAAACACTGCGAAGGTCATCACGACGACCGCACTGGCGACGAACAGTCCGGCGGTGTTCCAGACCCCGGGAAAGAAATAGAGCAGGGTCTGCTGCAGCGGAAAGCCGTAGAGATATATTCCGTACGAATAATCGCCTGCTGCGAGGAGGCCGATCGGAATGATGCCGATGGTCTTGCCGCGTAGCGCGAAGTCCGGCGAAAGGCCGATCCAGGCAATCACGTAGCTGTAAAGCGGCGCCGTCAGCATCACGCCGATCGGAGCGAGCAGGGTTTCGCGCTCGAAGATGCAGGCCGCGCCGAGATAGAGCGCGGTTGCCGCAGCCGCAATGCCGCCATGGAACGGGATCCGCTCCCTGTAGCGGTAGAACAGCACGCCCACGAAAAACACCGGAACGAGGCGCGCCGCGCCCCGTGTCACGAAGACGGTGGTGAGAAAGCTGAGGCCTGGAAACGACAGCTCGAAGCTCTTGG
>JAQGJF010001038.1 GCA_028290765.1 Tardiphaga sp. | reverse complement strand
GGGCCCAAATCGGGCGTTGCGCAAGGAAAAGTGCCCAGGAGCGGACATTCGCTGAACGCGGGGCCGCTTTTTTAGGGCTTTCTCGACCTTGATTGCAATCCTGGAGCGATTTTCGACGTTTTAGGTTGGTTTTCGACCGATTTTTCTTTTCCACCACCACGTCCTCGCCGAGCGGAAATTCACGCCGCCCGGCATGGTGTTCCGGTGTCGTCCCTGATGCTGGACCGGATCGACGATTATCGCGCGACGCTGCAGGCGCATTCCGGCCCGCTCATGGATTTCATCGAATGGAAATCGACGCCTGACAGGAATGTCGATGTCTTGAACGATACCGCCGATCTATACCGGTACTTCGATTGTACGGAAGAGGCCGAATTCCTCTACCACTGCGTCAAGCGCACCATCGAGCATGACCTGCCGCATGAAATCGATTATCTGCGCCGCCATGACGAAGCGCGTCGCAAGATCATGGATGTGGTCGAAATGCCGGACCGGCTGGCCGACGACCTGCTGCTGTTCATCCGGCAGAACAAGGGCACGCTCTCGAAAAAACGCATAGACGGCGATTTCAAGGAATTGAAAGACGATGAAGTTGCGAAGATCGAAGCTGTCGTGCGGGAGGCATTCGACGGATTTGAAGATGCAGCCCATGAATGAAGTGGATATGAATGAAGTGGATCTGCCGTCGACGGTTGTTTCGATGAAACCGGGCGATTGGCCCAAATAAGCCGGGCCGCCAGGCCGCGACGCTTGCCTTCGAATATTTACGACAGAACTTGCACGCATAATCTTACACCTGAAATTCCGCATTCAATGTGAAGCGCTTCACACAGGAGCCGTGTCGCGCGTTTAATAAATCCTTGAACCTTGGGCCCGCGGGTTGGACTCATCGATGGGGCTCAAACGATTTGAGGATGCAATGACCGCAATAGCCAAAGTGTTCGCGCTGGCATTTCCCGCAGCTTCGGTCGAAGCCGAAATTCTCAAACTGATCGCCATATTTTGCGGCGTCGGGTTGCTGTTGTCGCTGTGTCTGGCGGCTTTCGGGCTCAACCTCGGTGCCATTATTTTCTGAGCGTTCTGGATCAGCTGGCACCAATCACAGATCCAGGCCTGAACGGCCGCGGCGCCTAATTGCCGCCGCCTTCCGTCAACAGTCCGAGTTTGCCGGCCAGCCAGCGGGTGGTCGGGGCCTGGATCAGGATCGTCATCAGGATCGCGATGAAGGTGACCGACGCGATCATCTGTGCGCCTGGCGCCTTCATGCCCAGCAACAGACCGGCCAGCGCTGCGGGAATGACGCCGGTCTCGCGGGTCCAGCACATGAACAGCATTTCGTTGAAGGTCCATTTCGCATGGCGATCCGGCAGCGTACACAGGAAAACCGTCGCCGGCCGAGCGACCAGCATCAGCACGGCCACCACGGCGATGCCGCCCCAGCCATATTGCTTCATCAGGCCGAAATCGACCTGGGCTCCGAGCAGGATGAAAATGAACAGGCGCATGATGAAGGCCGTGGTCGCCACATACTCTTCGAGCTTTTTCGCTTCGCCCGGTTCCATGTTGAAGCCGAACGCCTCCTTGTTGCCGAGCACGATGCCGAACACGAAAACCGCCATGAACCCGCTGGCTTGCATGCCGTCGGCGGCGAAGTAAGCGCCGATCACCGCCACCAGCGTCACCACCGGCGCGTATTCGGCGAGGAAGGCCCACCGCTGATGGGCGATCAGCAACGCCGCCAGATAGCCAAGCACGGCACCAGCGGCGATGCCGAGGACGGATTGCTTGAGCAGATCCAGCAAGGACGAGGCGAACGAGAATTCGCCGGTCCCCATCGCCACCGCCAATATCCCGAAAGTGATGATCGCCCCCATGGCGTCGTTGAACGCCGACTCGCTCATCACCGTTTGCGCCACGCGGTCGCGGATCCTGACCTGCCGGAATATCGGCACCAGCGTTGCCGGGTCGGTCGACGCCAGCGTCGCGCCCAACAGCAGCGCCACCAGCAGCGGAACGCCGAATACGTAATAGGCGGCAATCCCGGTAATGGCTGCGGTGATCACCACGCCGACCGTGGCAATCACCACAATGGTGATCCAGACTTGCTTCAACACGTTGAAACGCAGCGAGGCGCCGCCGTCGAAGAGTATGTAACTGGAGCCGAACAGCAGAATGATCTGATTCAGCGCCGAATCCGCCTTGATGTCGATCAGCCCCAGCGCCTGCGGACCGATCAGTATGCCGACGATCAGAAACAGCGCGACATCCGGGATCCTGATCTTCTGGGCGAGGAAGCCGATGAGGGTTCCGATGGTCAGAATCAGTCCGCAGGAGAGCAGGGTATGTTTCGCGATGTCGATCGAAGCCGAGCCTTCCAAGTCATTTCCTCCACCGGCTTTGGCGCCGATTCCCTAAAACCGACGCGACGCTGCCCCACCTTCTCTGCGGTGACAAGCCAGCCAGGCTATTCTTCCGTACCGGCGCCGCCGGGGCAGGTCCCGCCCACCATCGAGGGTGACGAGATGACGCATGCGATGCGAAAGGCCGGGGCGCTGTGGCGTGGCGTGTTTGAGTGATTTGGGTCCTATGATGGGAGTGGCGCGTCCGCTCCAAATTGTGTCAAAGTCACATGATCGAGAGGCGCTCCGAGGTTGGGAATTGCACGGCATAGCCTTCATTTTGCTTTGCTATTGCCTGCCGGAAAGCGGTGTGACAGTAGCTTTGCAAAGACCAGCCCCGTCTCCTTAGCTTTCGGCCAGGCGCCGCCAAAAGCCGGCCTGATAACCACCTCGGATGGTTCTGGACACGAAGTTTCGTTGGGCTCGTCATCGAGCCGTGCCAATAGGGGGCGAGTGTAGATGGACGTCGGGACCTGGCTACGCAGACTGGGCCTGGAACAATACGAAGCCTCTTTTCGTGAAAACGAGATCGAGGTCGACGTTCTGCCTGAGTTGACGGAGCAACACTTCAAGGATCTTGGCGTTTCACTCGGCCACAGGCTGAAAATGCTGCGCGCGATCCGCGAACTTTCCGGTGAGGCGCCCAGCAAGGTTCAACCAGCCGCGCCGGCGGAGTCGAAGGCATACGACGTCGCCGAACGGCGTCAATTGACCGTGATGTTCTGCGATCTCGTTGGTTCGACCGCGCTGGCGGCGCAATTCGATCCCGAAGATATGGGCGACCTGATCCGCGCGTTCCAGAACGTTGTCGCGGCGGCGGTGGCGCGCTTCGACGGTCATATCGCCAGGTTGATGGGCGACGGTGTGCTGGTCTATTTCGGCTATCCGCGCGCGCATGAGGATGACGCCGAACGCGCCGCTCGTGCCGGCCTCGGTATCGTCGAAGCGGTGGGCCAGCTTCGGCGCCAGCGCGGCGTCGAGCTCGAGGTGCGCATCGGCATTTCGACCGGCCTGGTCGTCGTGGGCGAACTGATGGGCGAAGGCGAGGCGCGCGAACGCGGCGTGGTGGGAGAGACGCCGAACCTCGCGGCCCGGCTGCAGGCCCTGGCCGAGCCCGGCAGTATCGTGGTTTCCGAATCGACACGGCGATTGTTGGGCCGGGCGTTCGAACTCAGGCCGCTCGGGTTGCAGGAACTGAGGGGGTTCAAGGCGCCGGTTCCGGCCTGGTCGGTGGTGCGCGAAACCGAAAATGTCAGTCGGTTCGAGGCGCATTCCGAAGCGATGACGCCCTTCGTCGGCCGCGAGCACGAGGTCGCGCTGCTGCTCGATCGCTGGCGTATCGCTACCGAGGGGGACGGCCAGGTCGCGTTGCTGTCGGGTGAGGCCGGCATCGGCAAGTCGCGGATTCTCGCGGCGCTGCGCGAGCGCATCGGTGACGAGCGCCATACCGTGCTGCGCTATCAGTGCTCACCGCATCACGTCAACGACGCCTTCTATCCGATTGTCGGCCATATCTGGCATTGCGCGGGTTTCACCAGCGGCGAACCGGCCGCGGCGCGGCTGGACAAGCTGGAGACGATGATCGCGCGAGCCGGTCTCGACATCGGCGAGATCGCGCCCTATCTGGCGTCGCTGCTGTCGATCCCGACCGAGGGCCGTTATGCCGTGCCCGAAATGGCCCCGAGCGAGGTCAAGGAACGGACCATTGCGGCGCTGACCGCGCTGCTCGTCGGATTGACGCAAGAAGCCCCGCTGCTGGCGCTGTTCGAAGATGCGCATTGGGTCGATCCCACATCATTTGATCTCTTGAACCGGATCGTCGAGCGGGTGCAGAACCTGCGCGTGCTGATCGTGGTGACGTTCCGGCCGGAATTCATGGCCCCCTGGGTCGGCCGCGCCCATGTCACCGCACTGGCGCTCAACCGCTTCGGGCGAAACCATGCAGTGGCGATGATCGATCGGATCGCGTCAGGAAAAGCCCTTCCCGCCGAAGTGCTCGATCAGATCGTGGCGAAGACCGACGGCGTGCCGCTGTTTGTGGAGGAGCTGACCAAGAGCGTGCTCGAATCCGGCCTGCTGCGCGAGGAACACGCGGCCTATGTTCTGGCCGCCACGCTGACGCCGCTGGCCATTCCATCGACCTTGCACGATTCGCTCACGGCGCGGCTGGATCGCCTGTCGCCGATCAAGGAGATCGCGCAGATCGGCGCGACGATCGGTCGCGAATTCTCCTATCAACTGCTCGAGGCGGTGGCGCCGATCCGCGGCCCGGCCTTGCAGGAGGCGCTGCGCCAGCTCGTCGACGCCGAACTGATCTATGGGCGTGGCGCGCCGCCGCAGGCAAGCTACATCTTCAAGCATGCGCTGGTGCAGGATACCGCTTACGGGTCGCTGTTGCGCAGCCGGCGCCAGCGTATTCATGCCGATATCGCCCAGGCACTGATGCAGCGTCTCACCGACGAGGGGGGCGCGCCTGCCATCATCGCCCATCATTTCACCGAGGCCGGCCTCGCCGAACAGGCGGCGTCGCATTGGCTGGCGGCGGCGGAACTGGCGCTTTCGCAGTCGGCGGCGACCGAGGCCGAACATCACGCCAGTGCCGGCCTGGCCTTGATCCCGCAGGTGCCGGAAGGTCCGGATCGCGACGCCGTCAACCTCGGGCTTCTGGTCGCGCGCGCCAATGCGCTGGTGCCGCTGAAAAGCAACTCCGCGCCGGAGACCTTCGCGGCGCTGAGTGCGGCAAAGCAGCTCTTGGACGCCGGCGTCGGCACCGACCTGCAGCGTGTCTCCATCCTGTTCGGATTGTGCTCTGCCACGACGCTGACAGCGCGGTTGAAGCAGGCGCTCGATCTTGCCCATGAAATCATCGAAGTCGCCGAACGCCAGGACGATCCGACCTATCTGCTGGTCGGTCATCGCATGCTCGGCACGATCCAGTTGTATGCGGGGCAGAATCGCGAAGCTCTGCAGAGCCTGCGGCGGGCCGAGAAATACCGCGACCCCAGCCGGCAACGGGCGCTCAGCTATCGGTTCGGATGGGATCCGGGCCTCGCGGTTCTCTGCTTCGAGGTGCTGGTCCGGCTGTCACTGGGACTGCTCGACAGCGCGGCACGGCTCAGCGCCGAGGTGCAGACCGAACTGCTCAGTCATGGACACGCCACCACGGTCGCGTCGGCGACGTTTTGTGCCGGGACATGGCCCCTGCTCGTGCTCGGGGACCTCGACGGATTGGAACGCGAGAGTGCCGCGCTTGCGGTCTATTGCGCCGAAAAAAGGATCGAGCAGATCCGGCTGCTGGCCGGCATGCACCATGCCTACGCCCGCGCGATGCGCGAACCGGCCGAGAAGAACATCGCGGCGCTGCGCGCCACGCTGGTGGCGCTGCGCAAATCGGGCGGCAATGCCGGCAACTCGATCATCATCGCCAATCTTGCCGAAGCGTTGCTGATGGCGGGCGACCTGGCCGGAGCGGAAGCCGCGCTCGACGACGCCTTTGCCTTCGTCGAGCAATCCGGCGAGCGCTATTGGCTGGCCGATCTGCATCGCCTGCGGGGACAAATTGCGCTCAAGCAGCCGCAGCCGGATCGGAAGCGGGCGGAGGATTGTTTCGTCAAGGCGATCGAGATCGCCAGCAGTCAGGAGGGGCGGTTGCTTCACCTGCGCGCGGCGTTCGATCTCGCCCTGCTGTGGCGCGATACCGGGGCGAACAACGATCCCCGCGCGCTGCTGGAGCCGATTTTGGCCACGATCGAGGGCGGCGAGACCACGCGCGATGTGCGAAATGCAAGGTCGTTGCTGGCCGAACTGGTTTGAACGATGTCGACGCCGGAATTTCCGACCAGATCCGGCGCCTTTTGCAATATCCATTGCAAAAGGCAATCCTAGATTGCAGACTAGAAGCCAGTTGATTTAAGACCCGATCAATTTATCGCGTTCAGCACCCGACAGAACCTTATGGAAAAGCATTTTCTCGTCACCTGAAAACCCTATAACCGATCGACATACAACCGCGCGGGCCACACCCGCGATAACATTGCAGGAGAGACCGATGTCGCCAGATGCGGATGGAGCGGGCCTGAAGGACGCGCTGGGCAATATTGAAAGAAAGGGCGCCCGGTCCGCCAGCACCTTGTGGGGCATGATGCTCGATCATCTGTCCGACAATCACGCCAAGGCGGTGGCAGCGGCGAAGGTGCATCCGGAAGGCGGCGCGGTGCGTACCCCCGACGGCGTCGTGGTGACCAGCAAGGAAATGGTCATGAAGGTGTTTCTCAATGCCGACGGCAACTACAGCGTCTCCGGCTATCAGGAACGCATGACCAAAAGCATCGGGCCGATCTATCTCGGCATGGATTGGGGTCCCGAATACGAAAAACTGTCGACCCGCGCCAATGCCGCGATCGGACAGGTGACCCGCAAGGAAGCGTTCGATTACGCGCTGAAGGAAACGCGCGCGGCGCTGGCGGCGCTGCCCGATCCCGCCGGCTTCGACATTCAGCAGATTACCGACACGATTCTCGCCGCCGTCTGCGCGCACTGGTTCGACGTGCCCGACGGCGAATTCGTCCAGCCCGGCGGCTGGAAGCTCTCGAACCTGCTGCCGCCGGCCCGCTGTCCCGGCGATTATACCCCGCCGTCGGCCTACATCTTCCATCCCGAACCGGATGTCCTGCTCACCTTCATCGGCGAGCGGACCGGCCAGATGCTGCGCGAAGCGGTCGGCAAGATGGTGACGGCGCGCCGCGGCGGCGGCAACCCGCCGAAGGGCGCGCTGACCCGGGCCTTCTTCGAGATTTTCCCCGACGATGACGATCTTTTGGCGCGCGTCATCATCGGAGCGATGATGGGAATGATCCCGACCGTGATCGGCAACCTCACCGGCACGGTCAAGGCCTGGCAAAAGACCCAGACCTTCACGGTGCTGCAGGCGAAACTGAAGAACAGTCCGCAGACCGACGATTATGCGCGCGCCCAGGACGTCATCCTGCAGCCGATGCAGGAGACGATGCAGATGGCGCCGACGCCCGACGCGGTCTGGCGTACCGCGGTCAAGGAACACACGCTCGGCACCGTGAATCCGGTACAGGTCCATCCCGGCGACAAGGTCTACGTCAACATCTTCCAGGCGACGCAGGAAGACCTCGGCAACGGCAAAACCGATGTCTGCCCGATCTTCGGCGGCAATCGCAGCGAAAGCCCGCATCCGACGCACGCTTGCCCGGGGTTCGAAATGGCGATGGGCGTGTTGCTCGGCACCATCTACGGTGTCGTGGATCGGCATTGAGCCGACACGATCTCTCCGCGCTTCGTCCCGGCCAACGAGCCGGGACCCAACCACGAACCGTCATTCCCGATGCGCAACTGCGCATCGCGGATGCGCCTTCGGTCGGCGAGAGCCGACCTGAGGCGCAGGCCGGGAATCCATACTCCCTGCAGGGGTTATGGATTCCGGGCTCGCGCAAGAGCGCGCCCCGGAATGACGTCTCTTGTTTTTACGCTCGCTCGAAAGCATCGAGGTCCATTTTTAATCAACGCGCGGTCAAACGCGCGGCAGACACTGCGCGCCGCCTGCCAATCACGGCCAATCGCGCAGTGGGCGGTGGCGCGTGAATGAGCGCGCCGCTTTCTTGACAACCCATGCCCTCCGTCTCACCATTCAAGTAACTTGAATTTGCCTCTAGGTGGATGAATTGAGGTGACGGAATGCAGCTGATGCGTTGGATCGGGGGTGTATTGCGGCCGGCGCTGCTTCTCCCGGCGGCCGTCGCGGTGGCCGGAATGCTGGCTGCGGGCGAAGCCAAGAGCGCCGACAAGACGTTGCGCATCGCGATCTCGCTCACCGACATCCCGAACCTCTGGGCGGCGCCGGACGGCGGCTTCGAAGGCGTGCGGTTCGGCGGCTATCCGCTGTTCGACGCGCTGGTGATGTGGGATCTGACCGCGGCCGAGAAGCCGTCGCGGCTGGTGCCGGGTCTTGCCGAATCCTGGAGCGTCGACCCGGACAATCCGAAGCGCTGGGTGTTCAAGCTGTGCCAGGCCAAATTCCATGACGGCTCGCCATGGAACGCCGACGCGCTGATCTGGAACCTGGATTCGTTCAAGAACACCAATGCGCGCCAGTACCATCCGGGCCGCGCCGGTGCGGCGGCGACGCGCACGGCGTCGATCGCCGCCTATGGCAAGATCGACGATCGCACCGTCTTCATCGAGACCAAGGAGCCGAACGGCTTCCTGCTGTCCGAACTGTCGTCGCTGTTCTTCGCCAGTCCCGCGCGGTTCGAGCAGGCCGGCGACTGGACCAAATTTTCGCAGAATCCCTCCGGTACCGGTCCTTATGTGTTCGTTTCGTCGCAGAAGGGATTGGGACTGAGCCTGCAGGCTAACCCCGATTACTGGGATACAAAACGCATTCCCAAGACCAAATCGCTGGTCATCATGCCGATCCCGGACGCCGCGACACGTGTGGCAGCACTTCGTTCCGGCCAGGTCGACCTCATCGATACGTTGCCGCCGGACGTCATCCCGTCCCTGAAGAGTGCCGGCTTTCAGATCACCAGCAACACCTATCCTCACACCTGGCTCTGGCGTCTCAATTTCTCGCCGGGCTCGCCGTTCTCGGATATCCGGATTCGCAAGGCGGCCAACCTTGCGATCGATCGTGATGCCATCGTCGACTTCCTGAGCGGTACGGCCGCGCCGGCACTTGCCTTCGCGCCGCCGGGTTCGGCGTGGTCCGGCGGGCCTCACTTCGTCCCGAAATACGATCCGCAAGCCGCGAAGGCTTTGCTGGCCGAGGCAGGCTACGGGCCCGACAAACCGGTCAAGCTCAAGGTCGTGATATCGACCTCGGGCGGCGGCCAGATGGTGCCGCTGTCGATGAACGAAATCATCCAGGAAGACCTGCGCAAGGTGGGCATCGAAGTGACCTATGAGGTGCGCGACTTCACCTCGATGATCAACATGCTGCGGCAGGGCGCCAGGGAATCCAACGCGGATGCCATCAACATCGCGATGACGATGCAGGAGCCGGCCTCGGGGATCGTCGCCTATACCTCGACGCTGACGCCGCCGGCCGGCGTCAATTGGGGTTTCTACAACAACCCGGCGTTTGACGCGGCGATCAAGGCGGCGAAGTCGGAGTTCGGCGGACCGAAGCAGGAGGCGGCCCTGGCGCGCGTCAATGAAGTGCTGACCGATGACGCCGCGGCGCTGCTCGTGGTGCATGATTCCGGACCGCGCGCGCTCTCGCCCAAGCTCAAGGGTTTTGTGCAGGCGCGCAACTGGTATCAGGACTACACGACCATCGAAGTCGGCGACTAACCATGCAGATCCAAAACAAACCCGGCATCAAACCCGACGTCGTGGAAAAGACCATCGCGCAAATCCATGAGGCCTATCGATCCGGCGCGACCACCGCGCGCGCGGTCACGCAGGCGTTTCTCGACCGTATCGAGGCCTATGACCGCCGCGGTCCGGCGCTGTGGGCGATCGTCGTCACCAATCCGGCGGCGCAGGCGGATGCGGACGAACTCGATCGGGAGTTTGTCAGGACCGGCAGCTTCAAAGGACCTCTGCACGGCATCCCGGTTCTGGTGAAGGACAATTATGACGTCGCGGGGTTGCAGACCACCGGTGGTTCGGCGTCGCTGATCGGCTGGAAGCCGGAGCGCGACGCCACGGTGGTCCGCAAGCTGCGCGAAGCCGGCGCCATCATCGTCGCCAAGACCACGATGTCCGAATGGGCGCGCGGCGGTTTCGACAACATCAATTCGGTGCTGCCGAGCTTTGCCCGCAATCCGTACAACACTGCGCATGCCACCGGCGGGTCGTCGGGAGGGACAGGGAGTGGACTCGCCGCCAGCTTCGGTGTGGTCGGGCTCGGTTCCGATACGTTCGGCTCGATCAGGAATCCGTCCTCCAACAATGCGCTGGTCGGACTGCGCCCAAGCTGGGCGCTGGTGTCACGCGCTGGCATGGTCGGCCTCTATGATGCGCGCGATACCGCGGGACCGATGGCCCGCACGGTGGAAGATCTCGTGGCGTTGCTGGATGTCATCGCTGGTGTCGATCCCGCGGATGAAGCCACCGCCGGCGCCGAAGGGAAAATTCCCGTAACCTACAAACTCGCGCTCGACCGCGACGGCCTGCGCGGCAAGCGCATCGGCGTGCTGCGCCAGGCGTTCCCGAAGGACGCGTCCGACGAATGCGTCACCGCGCTGCTGGATCAGGCGGTGGCGGATATGCGCCAACTGGGCGCGGAGATCGTCGATCCGCTCATCGTGCCTGAATTCGACATGTTTCCACCGCAGCTTCATCCGCTAAGCGAAGTTCGCGCCGCGATCGAGCGATATCTGGCGACGACCGGCGCCGGCTTTCCGAAATCGCTGTCGGAGGTCGTGGCATCGGGCAAGTTTCATCCGATTCACGAAGTCTCCCTGCGTGCCACCGCCGTTGCGCCGTCGCCGCGCGAGGACCCGATCGTGCTGGCGCTCGAGAAGTCCGAAACCGAGATGCGGATCGCCTATGAGCAGGCGATGAAGGCGGCCGGGGTCGACGCTTTCGTGCTGCCGGTGGCCAGCCATCCGCCGCGCCTGAACGGCGACCGCAACGTCACCTCGCCGGGCGCAACGACCTGGATTGCTTCGGGACTGCATTGGCCGGCCGTCGTGGTGCCGATGGGATATACCTATGAGGATCTGCCGTCCGCCGTGCAGATCGTCGGTCTTCCATGGACCGAGACCTCGCTGCTGGCGATGGCCTATGCCTATGAACAGGCGACGCATCACCGGCATCCGCCGTCGACCACGTCCTGAAAACCCGCAACCGAGCGACGCGCACAGCATGATTGAAGAGACAAATAATTCCGACGTGGTCGAAGAAATTCTCGCCCGGTTCAAGGCCTATAATACGGCGCTCGATGCGGGAGACGCCGAGGCGCTGAACGGCTTTTTCTGGAATTCGCCGTCAACCGTGCGGTTCGGGCCGACGGAGACCTTGTTCGGTATCGAAAGCATCGCCGCGTTCCGTCTTGGCAAGTGGAAGGGGCCGGCGATGTCGCGCGAGATCGTTCGTGTTGCGGTGACGGCGTTCGGCCGTGATGCGGCAACGACCAACGCGCTGTTCCGCAGCGCCAATGGTAAGGTCAGCCGCCAGTCGCAGACCTGGGCACGATTTCCGGAAGGCTGGAAGATCGCCGCCGCGCACGTCAGCGCCGCGCCGGACGAGGGCGCCGCGTGACGCGGCGACATCGGCCAAGCAGGACCGACGACCACGGCTCAAGCCGCGGCGACTACGATTCCAGTTCCTTGATGGCCTTGTTGGCGGCCACGACAGCGGCTTCCTCGGAACTGCAGTCTTGTGACGTTACAAATCCGAGGATCGTCGTGCCTAGCCGTGTCGCGGCAGGCTGAAGAAGCGGCGTGACGTTGGCCCGCCAGTATCCGGGTTTGCGCTGAAACGCGACAATCTTGTAGTCGGAAGCCTTGGCCATTCGCCATCCTTTTTTGTCGTGCCGTCTCGGCACGCGCAACGAATGGCAACCGGCGGACGCCGGTCAGACCTATTCGTGAGGCGATGCGTCGGAAGTCGCGTTGCTATTTCTTTTTGCCGCCGAAGGTCGGCTGCCATCCGGCGGTTTTCGTGCTGGGCGCCGCGGCAATGGTCTTGATCTTCTCTTTTTTGGGCTTCTTGGTCTCGCGATTGCCTTTTTGCTCGCCTTTGGCCATGTCGATCTCCTCCAACTGATGATGCCGCTTGGGTTTGCGGCGGAATTTCACATCGACGCGTAGCGCGCCGCCGTTTTTATCGCGTCTTCAACCTCGCCGGCCAGATCGTCTTCCCCGATCTGGTGAAGACGGGGGGCCATCGCCGATGCCTGATCCACATCCATGGAGAGCGGCTCGCCGGTCTCGTAGCTGAACTTGATGCGCCAGATGCCGGCTTTGTTGCGGTGCGGCTCGATCAGCAGCACCGGAAGATTCGGCAGTCCATTCTCAAAAAGCAGTGCCGATAGGGTCAGCATCACGGCATCGAATCGAATTCAGCCGGTATCTCGCCAGCCCGAAAGAACACCGTCGGCTGATCGTCGTAGTCACCGGTTTCGGCATCCGAAGTCGTCGAAAAGGCGACCACGCCGGCCTTGCTCAAGGCGAGCCTTTCAGCGGTTCGACGCGCGCCCTCCGCCGTGCGGCACACGATCGGCGTGCCGCCCTTCAATTGACCGCCCTTCGCGGGGTCGAAAACCTGAACAAGGAAGTTGGTCTGGCGCGACATCGGCACTCCCTTTTGGGGACTGTGCGCCCTTTGTTGAACAATAGCCATGCTGTTTGTCGGCGGGGCTAACCGGCCAGTCAGCGCCAGACCGCGTCAGACGGGCACGGCGATCTCGATCGCCATCCCATCGTACCGCGCCATACCCCATCTTCAGAGCGCTGGGCCATGCCGGTATTTTTACGAGTGGCGGTGAGTTAACCCAACCTTAGAGTTGCAACGCTATGGTTAATGGCTCTTAGCGAGCCGCGCTTCTTCGGAGACCCCGTCCATGAGCTTTCATTTTCGCCTGACCCACAAGATCAATTCGATCGGCGTTCTCGGCGTCGTCGGGCTGCTGGCTCTGGGCGGCCTCTATTTGATCGGCGATGCTTCGCAGGAAGTGTCGCGCAAGCAGGACGACGGCGCGCAATCGCTCAAGGAGCTGCAGAGCAAGGTGCTTGTCACGCTGCTGAAGCTGCGCCGCACCGAAAAGGATTTCCTGCTTCGCAAGGACGAGAAATACGTCCGGATGCATCAGGACATGAGCAAGGAAGTGACCAGCGACATCGACGAGATGCGCCGCCGCACGGCAAGTGCCGGCGAGGGCGACCTGAATCAGAAATTGGCGACGATCCAGGCCGGCTACCAGAACTACAGCGATCATTTCGCGGCTTTGGCGGTGGCGCGCATCAAGCTCGGCCTCACCGATGAATTGGGCCTGGAAGGCAGCCTGCGCAACTCGGTGCACCAGATCGAAACCGCGCTGAAGAATTTCGAGAGGCCCGCTTTGCTGGTGGCGATGCTGATGATGCGCCGGCACGAAAAGGATTTCATGCTGCGCAACGATCCGAAGGCCGTTACCGACATGAAGACGCGCGCGGAGGAGTTTTCAGCCCAGCTTGCCGTATCGGATATACCGTCGGACGCCAGGGCCGATCTGATGCAGAAGCTTGCGGCCTATCAACGCGACTTCTTCGAATGGGTGAATACATCCCGAGGCATTGCGACCGAACAAAAGGCCGTATCGGAAACCTTCGCGGCGATCGAACCTGTGATCGACGCCATCGAACAGACGGTCAAGAAGACCAGTGAGCAGGCCAAGATTGCCCAATCGAACTCCCGCGACAGCGTCAAATGGCAGATGCAGGTCGCCATCGCGCTCATCGTTGCCGGCGTCGGATTGCTTGGATTCCTGATCAGCCGTTCGGTGTCGCGACCGCTGTCGGCGATGCGGGCAGCGATGATCGAGTTGGCCAACGGCAATTTCGCCGTCGTGCTGCCCGGCCTCGGCCGCAAGGACGAGATCGGCGAGATCGCGCAGGCGGTCGAGACCTTCAAGATCAAGGCCGAGCAGAAGGCGCAGCAGGAAGCCGCGGCCAAGATCAGGCAGGACCAGTTGACCGCCGAGCTGCGCAAACGGGACATGTACAAGCTTGCCGATGAATTCGAAGGCGCGGTGGGCGAAATCATCGAAACCGTATCCTCGGCCTCGACCGAACTCGAGGCCTCGGCGCGGACCTTGACGGCGACCGCGGCACGGTCGCAGGAACTGGCCACGCTGGTGGCCGCGGCCTCGGAAGAAGCCTCCGCCAATGTGCAGTCGGTGGCGTCGGCGGCCGAAGAGATGTCCTCTTCGGTAAACGAGATCAGCCGCCAGGTGCAGCAATCCGCCCACATCGCCAGCGATGCGGTCGGCCAAGCGAAAAAAACCAATGACAGCGTCGGCGAACTGGCCAAGGCGGCGGCGCGGATCGGCGACGTGGTCGAATTGATCAATACCATCGCCGGACAAACCAATTTGCTGGCTTTGAACGCCACCATCGAGGCGGCGCGTGCCGGCGAAGCTGGCCGTGGCTTTGCCGTGGTGGCGTCCGAGGTCAAGGCGCTGGCGGAGCAGACCGCAAAGGCCACCGGCGAGATCAGCCAGCAGGTCTCCGGCATTCAGAACGCCACCGAGACGTCGGTCGGCGCCATCAGAGAGATCGGGGATACCATCGGCAAGATGTCGGAGATTTCCTCGACCATCGCCTCGGCGGTGGAAGAGCAGGGCGCTGCAACCCAGGAAATTTCCCGCAACGTGCAGCAGGCGGCCCTGGGCACCACGCAGGTGAGTTCGAATATCTCCGACGTTCAGCGCGGCGCGACCGAGACCGGCTCCGCCTCGTCGCAGGTCCATTCGGCGGCGCAGTCGCTGTCCCGCGACAGCAACCGGCTCAAGATGGAAGTCGGCAAATTCCTCAATTCGGTGCGCGCCGCCTGATCAAGGCGATCGGCAAAGAGCCGACCTATTCGATCACCTCGATTCATGCGATCGAGCGCGGCAATTCCCTTATGGGAAATACAATGGGCGAGGAAGGCCGACAGCGGACGTCACGCGCGCTAGATCCCGCCTGCCTCGATTCTCTCGTTGAGTTTCTGATCGACGACCTGGACCGTACGGTCGATATGGGCATTAGACATGCTCAACTGATGCGAGATCAGTTTCACCAGCAGGTCGACCCGCTCGATGAATGGCGCGCCATTGGCCACCGCACGGGCCGCCGACGAGGGCTTGAGAAGGCTCTCCGCCGCCTTGGCGTATTTCTCGAAAGGCACCTGATCCTGTGGGTCAGCTCCCAAACGTCGAGCGACGCTATCGACATGGTCGTAGATCGACTGTGATACTTTCAGATCACCGTGAACCGCGTCGCGGATGGACTGCGGCTCCTCCGGCGTGATGCAGCGATAGTTGCCCGTCAACAGCATCGACCACTTCGCCAGCGGGACGAACAGCGAATCGAACACTTTGAGCTTCACCGGGACGTCCTGGCCATCCAGCTTCACCGCATCGATGTCCGCTTCCAGCTCCCGAAGCACCTGGTTATGGGCCGCATCTGCAAATGCCGCAGCCTTGAAATTCGTCGGCAGGCCCACATGGAGGACATTCGCTGCCTCCTCTGGTGGGCGGAAAGCCTGCGGATCAGGCGAGCAGAGCGTCACCAATCCCGGTTTGAAGCGTTCCCATACCTGGGCATTGGTATACGCTTCTTCGAGATCCATGGCAGCCAGCGCCGGGATCCGTTTGAGATAGGGCAAAGGCGGCATGTTCATGATCGAAAGACACGGCAGATTTGCCGCAGCGATCTTGATCATCAGAACCCGGATCGTGTGGTTGGTGTATTGCGGCTCCTGCATGGCGAGACCAACCAGATCATAACGCGAGAGGTCGACGTTATCCGGCGAGGTCGCGTCCAGCTTTCCAGGCAGGTCGCGCGAGAAGATGGCCCTATGGCTCGGCTCGTCGCGCAGCTTGATGCGGACTTCGGTGCCATCGCGGTTGATGAGTTCTGCGGTGTTCTTCCGGCAAACGAGGGTCACGTTGTGACCAGCCATCAGCAGCTTCGTTGCCAGCAATGAGCCATACGAGGCTCCAAGAATCAGAATGTTGCGCGCCACGGTGTCTCGTCCCTCAAGTTATGATCTGACGCCAAGTCCGAAGGGCTCGACGACTATTCTGAATTAGTCGGGTCGGACACTACTGCATCGCGGCGTGCCGATCCAGATGGCGGATGCCGCGTGTGTCCGCGGTACAGGCGGCGGATCCGGCGGGTGCTCGCAAGACGGGGAATTGGGCTCGCAATGCGCCAATCTGTCCCGCCTTCGCACGTGGTGCGGGCGCGGACGATGCGCTACCGTCGAAAAAAAATCAGGGAGGGAGCCATGTCCGTCAAATTCAATCGGCGTCACTTCATGGCGGCCGGGTCGGCAGCTGCCGCAATGCCTTTCGTCCTGCGCAAGGCTTCGGCGCAAGCCGCGTGGCCGTCGCGGCAAATCCGCATGATCTGCAGCTACCCGGCCGGCGGGCAGACTGACCTGCTCGCGCGCGCCTTCGGCCAATTCATCTCCAAGCAAATAGGGCAGACCGTCGTCATCGAAAACAAGGCGGGTGCCTCCGGCGCCATAGGCACGGCGGAGGTCGCGCGCGCGGAGCCCGATGGTCACACGATCCTGTGCTCCATCTCGACCACCTATGTGATGAACAGGGTGACAATGAAGAGCCCCGGCTACGACATGGACAAGGACCTGACGCTTGTCAGTGTCATTCCGGGCGCCGGACTGCCGCTGGTCGCGAGCCGGAAGTCCGGCGTCACGACGCTGGACGAATTCGTTGCTTCCGCGCGCAAGAACGGCAAGGTGAATTTCGGTACCTATAGCGTGGGCTCAGCCCCGCACATGACGATCAATGAACTCAACAGGCAGTATGGTCTGAACATCGAGCCGATCCATTACCGCGGCGAGGCGCCGATGTGGACGGGACTGGCCGAAGGCACGCTCGATGTCGCAATGGGCAGCTACACGGCCGCGCAATCCGTCCTGCAAAGCAATCGCGGTGTTGCGTTCGCGGTGCATTTGAAGAAGGTCGACGCAATCCCGAACGTCAAGACCCTGCCTGAACAAGGCGCGACATCCAAGTTCTTCACCGTCAGCGGCTTCACGGGCTGGGCCTTGCCGAAGGCGACGGCGCAGCCGATCGTCGATCGGCTGGCGCAACTCTGCGTGGCGGCCAACAGCGATCCGAAAGTGAAGGAAGTTCTCAGTACCTTCGTGCTGGAACCGGCGCTCGGTTTCAAGGAAAGCAATGCTTTGTATCAGCGCGAATTGCCGGTCTGGCTGGAGAGCGCGCGGGCCCTCGGCTTGCAGCCCGTCTAGATGAAGTTGAGGAACGGTGATGGCCGGCAGGCCAGCACCTGCAATTCGGATCGAACTTCGATTGCGAGAGTGCGCGCTCGACCGTCGCATCATGGAACTGAACTGCTGCAGCCTTGCTCCGCCGGCGGTTCCTCGGCATTGGGGTCGCCAGGTGCCGTCGCCCAGGCCAGTTCGACGAGCGTCACGATCCGCCGACCGGCACCGTCAAGCTGGCAAACGATAAGGCCCTGCTCCTCGATATAGGTCAGCAGACGCCGTGCACGGCGCAACGAATGTGAGCCATAGGCGCGGGCAATCGCTGCATCGCCCGGGCAGGGCCAACCCTCCTTCGCGGCGCGGGCGATCATCATGAAGACGCCCTGCATATCCTCCGGCAGAAGCGAGGAGCGGACCGAGACATCCTGCCACCCGTCATCCTCTGCCATATCGGAGCCGAGCCCGGCGCGGGCACGCGTCAGCATGCGACGGAAGTCAGCCAGGTCCGGCACGGCCGAACCGAGGCCCTCTATCCGGC
>JAQGJF010000472.1 GCA_028290765.1 Tardiphaga sp. | reverse complement strand
CTTGCGGGCTTCGCCGAATTTCGCCTCCAGCGCCTTGGCCACCTCGCGGAAGGTGTCCTGCGAGGCGTAGATTTCGTGGCCGCTCTCGCTCGAGACCACGTCGTCGGCGCCGGCTTCGATCGCGGCTTCCAGCATTGCGTCATCGGAGGCCACGCTTGAATCATATTCGATGATGCCGGTGCGATCGAACATGAACGCCACCGAGCCGGATTCGCCGAGATTGCCGCCGGATTTGGTGAAGTAGGAGCGGATATCGGAAGCGGCGCGGTTGCGGTTATCGGTCAGGGCCTCGACGATCACGGCGACCCCGCCCGGGCCGTACCCCTCGTAGCGAATCTCGTCATAGTTCTCGCCTTCGCCGCCGATCGCTTTCTTGACCGCGCGCTCGATCGAGTCCTTCGACATGTTTTCCTGGCGGGCCGAAATGATCGCGGCCCGTAGCCGGGCGTTCATCGACGGATCCGGCTGGCCCATTTTGGCCGCGACGGTGATTTCCCGCGCCAGCTTGCTGAACAGTTTTGACTTCTGGGCATCCTGCCGGCCCTTGCGGTGCATGATGTTCTTGAATTGGGAATGTCCGGCCATGCGGTCTCTTTCGGGGCTTCGTCAGTTTTGTGCTGGCGCGTATTCTAGTCGCAAAACCGGTGCCCACTTTTGCGGAATACGCGCTGAACGGCGCGGCGTTATAGGCCGTGGCAGCGGCAAAATCAAAAAAACTGCCTGTTTTTTGGTACCGCATCGTGCGGCAACGCGGCGCATGAGGCGGTTGTTAACCCCGATTTCACGCGCAAGTGGGACTCTGCCAGTGGAAGTTGCATCCCCTGAGAGACGTGATGGTATTTGCCCTGTTTCGAAAACGGCCGCCGGAACCGGCTGCGCCGAAAACCGCCCCGGAACCCTCATTGCCCGCCGCCATCGCCGACGCACAGGCGGGTTCCGAGGGCGATTCGGCCAGGGAAATCCTGGAACTGCTGGAACTCGAGCTGGGCTCGCTGGTGCGCCAGCTCGAGCGCTCCGCCCATTCGGTGGCCGGCGGCGCCCAGTCGACCGCGGCGACCTTGTCCACCATTCGCCAGCGCACCACGGCCCTGACCGGACGCACCAGCGCGGCACAGACCACCGCGACGACGTTCTCGCAAGCCGCCGACAAATTCACCCATTCCGCGCAGGGCATCGGCGCCCAGGTGCGCGACGCCAGCAAGCTTGCCGACGAAGCCGGCGCCGCGGCGCGCGAGGCCAGCATCAATGTCGATCGGTTGCGGGAATCCTCCGCCGCGATCGGCAATGTCGTCAACCTGATCGCGCAGATCGCGCGGCAGACCACGCTGCTGGCGCTGAACTCGACCATCGAGGCGGCCCGCGCGGGTTCCGCCGGACGCGGTTTTGCCGTGGTCGCCACCGAGGTGAAGGCGCTGGCAGTGCAGACCCAGCAGGCCACCGAGGAGATCAAGAAGAAGATCGACGCCTTGCAAAAGGATGCCGCCGGTTCGGTCGAGGCCGTGCACCGGATTTCCACCGCCATCGAGGCGATCCGGCCGGTGTTCGAACACGTCAATGGCGCGGTCGCCGAGCAGAACCAGACCACCAGCGAGATGTCCGACAATGCCGCCTCGGCGTCGCACTTCATCGTCTCGGTCGGCGACAGCGCCGCTGAAATCGACAGCGCCACCAAGGAGGCCGAGGCCCACGGCGCCGAAGTCGCCGAAGCCGGCCAGGCCGTTACGACCTTCGCCCAGAAACTCAAGACGCGTTGCGCCGTGCTGTTGCGGCAGGGCGAACGTGAGGACGAGCGCAGGCGCGAAAAGCTGCCGTGCCATCTCAGAATAGAGGTTCAGGCCGGCCGCGCCACGATCCAGGCGCCGGTCTACGAAATCTCCATGGAAGGCATTTTGATTTCGGGGCCGGAAGCGAAGGCGCTGCGCCCGAACGAGACGCTGACCGCCACCATCGACGGCATCGGAGGGTGCCGGATTCGCGTCACCGATCAGGCCGCCGGCGGCGCCCATGCCCGCTTCGAAGCGCCCGATGCCGCGCTCCGCGAGCGAATCGAGGACCAGCTGTGGGCCATCCGTGACGAGAACACCGAATTCGTCACCCGCGCGATGGATGCCGGCGTCGCGCTGACGAGGATTTTCAACGATGCGGTCGCGACCGGCGCCATTTCCATCGAGGACATGTTCGACGCCGACTATGTCGAGATCGCCGGTTCCAATCCGGTGCAGCACCGCACCCGGATCCTGAACTGGGCGGATCGCGCACTGCCGGATTTCCAGGAAGCGTTCCTGGCCAAGGACAAGCGCATGGCGTTCTGCGTTGCGATCGATCGCAACGGCTATCTGCCGGTTCACAACAAGATCTATTCACAGCGGCAACGGCCGGGCGACGTCGCCTTCAACACCGCCAACAGCCGCAACCGCCGCATTTTCAACGACCCCGCCGGCCTCGCCGCCGGTCGCAACACCCGCTCCTATCTGATCCAGAGCTACGCGCGCGACATGGGCAACGGCACCACCGTGATGATGCGCGAGATCGACGTGCCGATCCGCGTCAAGGGACGGCACTGGGGCGGCTTTCGGACCGCGTACAGGCTCTGATGCATGGTAGCGCACCGGCATGGCTGCCGGTACGCCGCGCGTCCAATCCGCCCGAGGACGGGTCTTGACGAAACAATCGCTCGAGCGTCAGCCGCCGCTGGTCCGGCCTTCGGCTTCGGGATCGTCGTACGGCCCGACCATCGGAGCTACAAATTCGCGCTCGCGCGGCTGGTAATTCACCGCGCCTTCACGGTCCTGCCAATGCGCGTGGGCGGCCATCGCCCTGTGATGCCTGGTCGTCGCATGCTCGTTTGAGCTGTCTTTCGACTGGGCATAGGCGCTCGCTCCACTTGCAACGAACAACGCAACGGCAAAAAGGACAAGTTTCTTCATCGCTTTTCTTCCTTCTTCATGCGGCCCCGCAGCCGAACACGATGCTATCACCAACCGGTGCGCTGCGTCCGTTTGGCACAGCCCCTTCACGCGCTGTTGCTTGCGGGTGTTTTGTGAATCACACGCATGTGAGCTTTGCGTGAGGTCGGACGATCGACGACAATCCGTTTCTGCTTTTAATCGAGTCGTTTCGAATCGGATTGATCCAGGCTCGTCATGCCCGATGCGGTTTCGAGCCGAAGCGTATCAGCGCAGGTCCGTCGGCAATTCAAAGCCTTTGTATTCCCGCTGCAACATCGCTCTCAACGCCGGCATTTCCGGCTTTGCATCCGCCGGCGGCATCGGATTGCCATCGGCCTTGATGAAGGCCGGCGGCGTCCCCGGCAGCTTGTAGAGATTGAAGTTCTTCCGTCGTACGGCAAAGTCGGCCTGCAAATAACCGTCCGCCATCATCAGGCCGGCCGGAGCGAGATAGAAACCGTCTTCGCGGTAAGGCCCGAGTACAGAGAAAGTAACCGATCCCTTCCGCACCTCGCTGCGTTGGCTGCTGAGCCTTATCAAATCGGTTTCCCGGCCGTTGACGCCGATATACACCCGCTGCACCGGCAATTCGGCGGCATCCTGCGTGACGACGCTGACCAGCAGCAACACATGTTTGCTGAAGGCGCGGTATTCCTCCGGCTCGGAGGGCCAGGTGAAATCCACCGACGCTCCCCTCGCCGCCCCCTTCGGTGCGGACTTCAATGTTCGAATCGCCGACTGCTCCAGCCGTTCGGCCATGGTCGCGGGCGAAACCGCGTCCTGCGACGGTGGATTCCGGGTGAGCGTCTGGGCCTGCGCGGCACCGATCAGAAACGCCGCCAGCATCCAGCTCAATACGATGCGCAAACAATCCTCCTTGCCGTCCCCGCGTGAACGCGAAAACCCGGGCATCCGCGATTATTCGATCCAAAATCCCGGCACCGCCCGCTCCAGCCGGCCGCCGAGCCGCACCGGCGCGATCCGCAGCGCCAGTCCCGTCGCGTCGTCGGTCTCGACTGCGACGCCGCTCA
>JAQGJF010000931.1 GCA_028290765.1 Tardiphaga sp. | reverse complement strand
CCGGAAGAGCCGAAATAATTCTGAAACACGCCCTGGATGATCAGCGCGAGGCCGAAGGTCAGCAAGAGCCCATAGAGGTGATCGAGCCCGGCGAGGCGCTGCAGCATCGTGCGCTCGATGATCATGCCGAGCGCGCCAACGACGAGCGGCGATATGATCAGCGCAAACCAGTAGTTCAGCCCGAATAATTGCAGCAGGAAATAGGCGCAGAAGGCGCCAACCATATAGAGCGCGCCATGGGCGAAATTGATGATGTTGAGCATGCCGAAAATCACCGCCAGCCCAAGGCTCAGCAACGCATAGAACGAGCCGTTGATCAGCCCGACCAGCAATTGCGCGAACAGGGCCTGCAGATTGATCGACATGGTGCTCTCGACTTCAGCTCAATGGAACTAAAGGCCTGCCGGCGCGGTGCCGGCAGGCCAGCGTTGTTACTTTTTCAGCAGCGCGCAGGTGCTCTTGTCCAGCGGCGTGAAGGCCTGGTCTCCGGGAACGGTGCCGACCAGCTTGTAGAAATCCCAGGGCGATTTGGACTCCGAGGGCTTCTTCACTTCGAACAGATAGGCGGAGTGGATGGTACGGCCATTGGGCTGGATCAAGCCCTTGCCGAACAACGGATCGTCGGTCGGCGCCGACTTCATCTTCTCGACCACCTTGATGCCGTCATGCGGATTGCCGCCGAGCGCTTCCAGCGACTTGAAGTAATGCATCAGCCCGGCGTAGACGCCGGCCTGCACCATCGACGGCGGCGCCCCGTTCTTCATGCGCGCCGCGAACTTCTTGGAGAACGCCCGGGTCTCGTCGTTGAGGTCCCAATAGAAGGTTTCGGTGAAGCTCAGCCCCTGCGCGGTTTCGAGGCCGATCGCCTTGACGTCGGTGATGAACAGCAGCAGCGCGGCCAGTTTCTGACCGCCCTTCACGATGCCGAATTCGGCAGCCTGCTTGATCGAGTTGGTGGTGTCGCCGCCGGCATTGGCAAGTCCGATCACCTTGGCCTTGGAGGACTGCGCCTGCAGCAGGAACGAGGAGAAGTCGGAGGTGTTCAGCGGGTGCTTGACGCCACCGACCACCTTGCCGCCATTGGCGGTAACGACGGCGGTGGTGTCGCGCTCCAGCGCGGCACCGAAGGCGTAGTCGGCGGTGAGAAAGAACCACGTATCGCCGCCGGCCTTGACCATGGCCTGCCCGGTCGAGTGGGCGAGCATGTAGGTGTCGTAGGTCCAGTGCACGGTGTTGGGCGAGCATTGCGCGTTGGTCAGATCCGACGTCGCCGCGCCCGAATTGATATAGACGGCGTTCTTTTCCTTGACGATGTTGTTGACCGCCAGCGCGACGCCGGAATTGGGAACGTCGACGATGACGTCGACCTTGTCGACATCGAACCACTGCCGCGCAATGCTGGTGCCGATATCCGGCTTGTTCTGGTGATCGCCGGAGATGATGTCGATCTTCCAACCCTTGGCCATCAGGCCGGAATCCTCGGCCGCCATCTGCGCCGCCAGCGTCGAGCCGGGACCGCCGAGATCGGCGTAGAGGCCCGATTGATCGCTGAGCGAACCGATCTTGACCGTCTTGTCCTGCGCGAAAGCCAGGGTTCCGGTCGCCAGCGTCAGCGCGGTACCGAGCAGCAACGCCGAAATTTTGTTTTTCATATCGGTTTCCTCTTTTTTTGAATCTTCTCGCGACTTCAGACGCCGAGATAGGTGTGAAGCTTGTCCATGTTGGCCTGCAGATCCGAGTTGGCAAAGCCGTCGATGATCTTGCCATGCTCGACGATGTAGTAGCGGTCCGCCACCGTGGCGGCGAAGCGGAAATTCTGTTCGACCAAAAGGATGGTGAAGCCTTCCGACTTCAGCCGCGCGATGGTGTGGCCGATCTGCTGAATGATCACGGGGGCCAGCCCCTCGGTCGGCTCGTCCAGCATCAGAAAGCGGGCGCCGGTGCGCAGGATCCGGGCGATGGCCAGCATCTGCTGTTCGCCGCCGGACAATTTGGTGCCCTGACTGTTCAGCCGTTCCTTGAGATTGGGAAACAAGTCGAAGATCTGGTCCAGCGACAGCCCGCCCGAGCGTACCATCGGCGGCAGCATCAGGTTTTCGCGGACGTCGAGGCTGGAGAAGATGCCGCGCTCTTCCGGGCAGAACGCGACGCCGAGCCGGGCAATCTTGTCCGACGACGTCCGCGTGATGTCATGACCGTCAAAGCGGATCGAACCGGTGCGCTTGCCGATGATGCCCATCACTGATTTGAGCGTCGTGGTCTTGCCGGCGCCGTTGCGGCCCAGCAGCGTGACCACCTCGCCGGCATTCACGTTGAAATCGATGCCGTGGAGAATATGGGACTCGCCATACCAGGCCTGCAGGTTTTCCACCGCGAGCACGGGCTTCCCGGAGGTCGCGGGGGTCGTCGCCATCGGAGCGGCCATTTTCACGTCAGCCATGACCCGCCCCCAGATAGGCTTCCTTGACGCGCTCGTCCTTGGTCAGGTCGGCGTAATTGCCTTCCGCCAGCACATGACCGCGCGTCAGCACGGTAATGATATCGGAGAGATTGGCCACCACGCTGAGATTATGCTCGACCATCAGGATGGTGTACTTCGCCGAGATGCGCTTGATCAGCGCCGCGATCTTGTCGATGTCTTCGTGGCCCATGCCGGCCATCGGCTCGTCCAGCAGCATCATTTCCGGATCGAGCGCCAGCGTGGTGGCGATCTCCAGCGCGCGCTTGCGCCCATAGGGCATCTCGACCGCCGGCGTCGTCGCAAATTCGCTGAGACCGACGTCATCGAGCAGTTCATGGGCGCGGCCGTTGAAGCGATCCAGCACGCTCTTGGAGCGCCAGAAATCGAACGACTGGCCGTGCTGGCGCTGCAGCGCGACCCGTACGTTTTCGAGCGCGGTCAAATGCGGAAATACCGCCGATATCTGGAACGAGCGCACGAGGCCGAGCCGCGCCACATCGGCCGGCGCCAGCGCGGTGATGTCCTGTCCCTTGTACAGGATCTGGCCGCTCGAGGGCTTAAGGAATTTGGTCAGAAGGTTGAAGCACGTCGTCTTGCCGGCCCCGTTGGGACCGATCAAGGCATGAATGCTTCCGCGGCGGACCCGCAGATTGACATCGCGAACGGCGAAGAACCCCGCGAATTCCTTGGTCAATCCGTGGGTTTCAAGAATGAACTCATCGGCCAATCAGATTTCCCCCTCAGCCTTCGCCACCAAGTGTCATTGGGCGTGGCCGAATTTCGTACCGCCTGGTTTCCTATGACGCTCTTGGAAGTCCGTCACCGGCCGGCAGCCTCGGGCGGAATATGCCGTCAACGGACGGGTTTACGCAAGGTGCAAAGCTGTGCAATCCGCCGCCCCGCGGACCATGCGGGCTTCGCCATTAGTCGCACGACCGAGGACTTGCATTTGCCGATTTCAGGGATTTTGGGCGTTGCGCTCGATAAAGGCGGAGTTCCCGAGCCGCCGCGCCGCCCGGCGCCCCGGATGCCTGCGCAGGCCGTTTCGCCAGTCGGTTTACTTGACGGTTTTGGCGTAGATCTCGGGCTTGAACCCGACCAGCAATTTACCGCCGAGATCGAGCACCGGCCGCTTGATCATCGAAGGCTGCGCCAGCATCAGCGCGATCGCCTTGGTTTCGGTGAGCTTGTCCTTGTCGGCATCATCGAGCTTGCGAAACGTGGTGCCGGCGCGGTTGAGCAGCGTTTCCCAGCCGACTTCCTTGGCCCATTTCACCAGCCGCGTGCGCTCGATACCCTCGGCTTTGTAATCATGAAAGCTGTAGGCGACGCCATGGCTGTCCAGCCAGGTCCTGGCCTTCTTCATGGTGTCGCAATTCTTGATACCGTAGATCGTGATCGACATTCAAATCGACTACCTAAATCCGCCGACGATTTCAACTGGGGCTTCTCAAAACCGTTCGACCGGCACCTCGAAGACATAGCCGACGCAGCGTTCGGTCCGGATGACGCGGGGCGCCTTCGGGTCGGCCTCCAGTTTGCGCCGCAGCCGCAGCACCTGGACGTCGATGCTGCGATCGAAGATGTCTTCGTGAATCCGCGTCGCCTGCAGCAGGTGCTCGCGGGACAGCGGCCGGCCCGGCGCATCGAGAAATGCCAGCAGCAGGGCATATTCGCCCTTGCTCAGCGAGACCGGCTTTTCCTTCGGATCGACCAGCCGCCGGTTGCGACGGTCGAGCCGCCAGCCGCCAAACCGATACCCGCCTCGCTCGGTGTCGTGGACACGCAAGGACCGCCCGATCTCACGCCGCCGCAACACCGCGCGGACCCGGGCCAGCAATTCGCGAACGCTGAACGGCTTGGTGATGCAGTCATCGGCACCGAGTTCGAGACTGACCACGCAGTCCACCTCGTCGCGCGAATGGCCGGTCACGACGATCACCGGTACGTCGGAACGGGATCGAATCTCCCTGAGCAGATCGAGCCCGTCGTCCCGAGCCAGGCGCAGGTCGAGAATGATCGCGCTCGGATGCTCGCCGGCCAGACGACGGACCAATCCCGAGCGATCCGACACCGCCACAGTCGGGGTGCCGTGTTGCTCAAAGTAATCCGAGACCGTCTGCTGGACCGCCGGGTCATCGTCGACGACGAGGACATAGTTCGAGCCGTAGCTCGCGGCGATCACGTGGCTGGCATCGACTTTGGTCAGCATGCTCTCAAGCATCTACGCCTCCTCTGCGCATAACGCAGAACCAGGCTTTGGACGCGTGGGTTTTGCGGTATTCCATCACAATCCCTTATCGGCTTCGATAAATTCAACAGATCAACTGGTGCCCCGCCGCGCTGCGGTCGACGCCAATGTCGCAGTGATACCGAGTCGCAGGACGAATGGATTGTAAGAATCGGCCGGGCTCGATGCCGCATCCGGTCGATAGAAATGGCGCGGCGATTTTCCGCTGAAGATTTGATCGGCGTACCCGACCGTGATCGCACCGACATGGTCGATCAAGCGGGTGTGATCGGTGAAGCCAATGGCGCATGCGAGTGCGGCTGCGGGGCTGGCGCCCGGCTCTGTCTACCGCAGTCGACTGGTTACAACATGAATGGAATGAACGGACTATAGTGAGCGGCCGCCTTGGCGCGATGGAAGTCGAGCGGCGGCGTCGGACCGAAGAATTCCGCCGGGGTGCGGCCCACGATCGCACCGAAATCATTGATCAGGTGCGCCTGATCGGCGAAGCCGCAGGCACAGGCGACATCCGCCCAACCGAGGCCGCGCCGGCGCGCGTCGACCACCTTTTCGACCCGCGCCAGGCGGGCATATTGTTTGGGACTGGTCCCGTAGGTCGCGCGAAAGCCGCGTGACAGTTGCCGCTTGCTGATGCCCAACAGCGAAGCGAGTTGTGCCATGCGCAGGCCCGGATTGCGGCGCAGTTGCAGCGAAGCCTGTGAGAAAACCGGATCGTCCTGGTCCCGACCCAAACTCTGCAGCAGGAAGCGTTCGACGCAGGCAATCCGCTCGCGGCTGTCGGCGGCCTCCATCACTTGTTCTTCAAGTTCGGCGATCTCGCGATCCTTGAAAATGTCGCGCAGCCCGATCTTGACGTTCATGAGCTCGTGCATCGCCACACGTGCCAATCGGGTGGCCCCTTCGGGCTTGAGCCGGACGGTGATGACACCCAGCGGACCGCGAGGACGAATCGCAAAAGTCCCGCTCTGGGTCTGGGTCAGCACATGGCTGTAGTTGGTGTGATCGTAGCTGTCGTCGCCGAAACGCCATTTGCAATGCGTTGGCGTGCCGTACTGCACGACGAAATAAGGCGCGGTGCTCGGCGGCACCTTGATCGTAAGGCCCTTGGCCACCTCACCGTCCGGGACATTCCAATCCCAGATCGCCTCGACGAAGTCGGCCACAACCGGCGACGGCTGGATCGGACCGGAAAAACTCGCTTCAGGAATTCCGGCGCCGAACTCGAAGCGTTGCCGCAGCGCCGCTTGCGAAGGCCAGTTGGGTTGCGCCGATATCACGACAAAAGCTCCACCGGTGTGACGGAGGCCGGAGAACACCGCGCCGACTGCGGTGCTCGCCCCCGGATCGAGTTGGAAGCTCTATCGGTTCGTCGTGGCTTTTCGTCGGCGGTATTATTACAGTTGAAACGCAAAATCGGCGCCCGTGCGGCGGATACAGCGCAGGCAGCGAATCCGTGTAGAATGAGCGCGTTGCATCCGGGGAGCGACCATGGAATTCACCGCGCTGTTTCTCGCCGTCACCATCGTCATGCTGGTCGCCTGGCGCGGCTCGCGCTCGCTGGCGCTGGCGCTGTATGCCGCCGTGCTGATTGCCTGCGTCGCGACCT
>JAQGJF010000884.1 GCA_028290765.1 Tardiphaga sp. | reverse complement strand
TTGATTTCGGCGGTTGGCCTCGCCTGTTCCGCCTCGTCGGGGATCAAGAGCTTCGCCGCCGGCCATGGCGGCGGCATGGTGAAACGGCTGCATCTCGGTCGTTCGGCGGAGGCTGGCGTGCGCATGGCGCAGCTCGCCAGCCGTGGCTTCGCCGGTCCGCCATTGGCGCTCGAAAGCCGATTTGGCCTGTTGGAAGTGTTCGGCGGGGCAGGGGCGCAGCCGGAGAAAATAAGCAGGGAACTCGGCAACGTCTGGGCGATGCGCGACGTCTGGTTCAAGGTCTATCCGATTTGCGGATGGATTCAGTCGGTGGTTCAGCTCGTCGTTGCGCTGCGTGGCGGGCCGCCGCTGGCCGCTGACGCTGTGGAAACGGTCGAGGTCGGCGTCAGCCGCTACGCGGCTCAGAACAATGGCGAGCTGGCACCTGTCGATACAATGGGTGCGCAGTACAGCATCCCTTATTGTGCGGCCGTCGCCTTGCTGGGCGATCCGCGCGATCCCGCATGGTTCCAGCCCGGTGCGGTCAACGACCCGGCGACCCGTAAGCTCGCCGCAAAGGTCAGGATCGTCATCGATCCCGCCGTCGAGGCTGTCTATCCGGCGAAGTTCGGCGCACGTGTGAAGCTGACGCTGGCGGATGGCTCGATATCGGAGCGAACGGTTCTCGAATGCCATGGGACGCCGTCCGATCCGTGCAGCAATTCGGAGCTGGTCGATAAATTTCACCTGCTTGCCGGCAGCCGTCTGCCGCCCGACGCGGTATCCGATCTCGCTCGCCGCGTGGACGAGATCGCGACATTGCCGGTGCGTACGCTGACA
The DNA here is from genome assembly GCA_028290765.1 of Tardiphaga sp. Next base: position 3,364 of record JAQGJF010000884.1, on the reverse strand, counting down.
AAGCCGCTTCGTGTCGGCAGCACGATCCTGCGGTCCGACAGGAAAGCGGCAGGTTCGTAACAATGGCGCCGGCGATGAAAACCGGGATGTCAGGTCAGGCCGTCCATGACTTCTGTCTTTAAAGATCTGTGTGAGAGCGAGATCGATCTGGGAGCCGGCGCCAGGAGTCGCTTCTTCTCGCTTCCCGCTCTGGAGCAGGCCGGCTTCGGCAAGATTTCCAGGTTGCCGGTGTCGCTGCGTATCGTGCTGGAATCGCTGGTCAGGAACTGCGACGGGCGGCAGATCCTGGAACGCCAGGTTCGCGAACTCGCGGGCTGGCAGCCGCAAGCGGCGCGCAGTGGCGAAATTCCATTCAAGGTCGGCCGCATCGTCCTTAATTGCGCCGCCGGCATTCCGCTGCTGGGAGACCTGACGGCGATCCGGGGCGCGGTCTCTAGGCTTGGCTACCCTGCCAGCAGCGTCGGACCGACGGTGCCGGTCGACATGGTGCTCGATCACACGTTGACGGTCGATTTCCATGGCACGCCGGACGCATTGGCGCGCAACATGGAGCTGGAGATCAGCCGCAACGCGGAGCGCTTCAGCTTCGTTAAATGGGCGATGCAGGCCTATGAAGGAATCCGGCTTTTTCCGCCCGGCAGTGGAATCCTGCATCAGGTGAATCTCGAATATCTCGCTCCGGGAGTCCTGTACAAGGACGGCCTCTGCTTCCCGGACACGCTCGTCGGAACGGACTCGCATACCGGCATGATTGCCGGTCTCGGCGTGGTCGGATGGGGCGTCGGCGGCATCGAAGCGGAAAGTGCGATGCTGGGTCAGCCGGTCTATTTTCTCACGCCGGATGTTGTCGGCGTCAACATGACCGGCGCGCTGAAGCCCGGCGTCACCGCAACCGACCTGGTCCTGCACGTTACCGATTTATTGCGCCGCTCCAAGGTCGTCGGAAAGTTCGTCGAATTTTTCGGCGCCGGCGTTCGCAATCTGACGCTGCCGGATCGCGCCACGATATCCAATATGTCGCCCGAATACGGTGCGACCATCGGCTTTTTCCCGGTCGATGAGCAGACTATCCGCTATCTGCGTCAGACCGACCGCAGTGAACAGCAAGTCGCGGCCGTCGAGACGTATTTCCGTGCGCAACAATGTTTCGGTGCGCCGATGCCGGGCGAGATCGATTACTCGACTGTGATCGATCTCGATCTGGCTTCGGTTGAGCCGAGCCTTGCCGGTCCGAAGCGGCCGCAGGATCTGGTTCCACTCTCCGGATTGCGCGAACGGTTCGACGACGCGCTGACGCGCCCCGTGAGTGCAGGGGGCTACAATGTCGCGCCGATGCAAGCCCCCGCGGCGACCGGCAACGCGCCGCATCAGCCGCAACATGGCGATGTCGTGATCGCGGCGATCACCTCCTGTACCAACACCTCGAATCCAGGCGTCATGGTCATGGCCGGCCTGGTGGCGAAGAAGGCGGTCGAGCATGGCCTCGCGACGAAGCCCTGGGTCAAGACATCCTTCACGCCCGGCTCGCGCGTGGTAAGCAAATATCTCGAAATTGCGGGCCTGCAGAGCTATCTCGATACCCTCGGCTTCAACGTGGCCGGTTATAGTTGTGGCACCTGCGTCGGCGCTTCCGGGCCGATCGATGCCGATCTCGAGACCACGATCATCGACAACGATCTGGTCGCTTGCGCCGTGCTGTCGGGCAACCGCAATTTCGAATCGCGCATCCATCCGGCGGTGCGCGCGGCTTTCCTTGCGAGTCCGCCTTTGGTGGTCGCCTTCGCCATCACCGGCTCCGTCAATGTCGATGTCGATGCCGAGCCGCTCGGCATCGGCAACAACGGCGAAAAAGTTTATCTGCGGGATCTGTGGCCCAGTCCGGAAGAGATCGAGGAGGCACTGTTGGCGGCTTCGCGTCCGGAATTTTACAGCGAGGCCTATGGCGGCGACGTTGCGACGCGCAATCCGCTATGGCGAACGATCCCGCAGGCGACCGGGGAACTCTACCCGTGGGACGGCACGTCGAATTACATCAAAGAGCCGCCGTTTCTCGGTGTGGAACTGACCCAGACCGCGTTGCAGGATATCTCAGGCGCGCGGGCGCTTGCCATTCTCGGAAATTCCGTCACCACCGATCACATCAGTCCGATCGGCAGCATTAAGGGGACATCGCCGGCGGGGCTGTACCTGCGCGGCCACGGTGTCGCGCCGCTCGATTTCAACAATTACGGCGCGCGCAGGATGAATCATGAGGTCATGATCCGCGGCGCGTTTTCGAATCTGCAGTTGAAGAATTTCATGGTGCCCAACGTCGAGGGCGGCGTCACGGCGCACCAGCCCGACGGGGCGCGTCTGAGCATCTATGACGCCGCGATGCTCTATAAATCCGAGAATGTTCCGCTCATCGTCATCGCCGGCGAAGAATACGGCACCGGCAGCGCCAGGGATTGGGCGGCCAAGGCGACGCGCCTTCTCGGCGTTCGCGCCGTGCTCGCCAGCAGCTTCGAGCGGATTCATCGCAGCAACCTGGTTGGAATGGGTGTCCTGCCGTGCCAGTTCGCGCAGAGTATGAGTGCCGCCGCCTATGACCTGGACGGGACGGAAGTGTTCGATCTCGTCGGTTTGGACGAAGAGATCAGGCCGGGCGCAGCGGTAACCCTGGCCGTGCATCGCAGGACCGGCGAGGTTGAAAAAATTCCCCTGACGCTGCGTCTCGATACACAAATGGAGGTCGACTACGTTCGACGGGGCGGGATCATGCCCTATGTTCTCAACGAACTCACCAAAGGCATGCCCGCGCGCGCGGCATAGCCGCGAGCGCAAGGAAATCGCGGCATCTGCTGATGCCGCGAGATTCCAAGTGAAACGCCGTTGCTCAGCAGGTCGCCTTGCCGCAGCGGGCGACGCCGATCTTTTCCGCAAGTCCCTCGCGGCCGATGGCGCCGACCACGACCTGCTTGCCGATCACGTAGCTCGGCGTGCCGTTCATGCCCATCGATTCGGCGAGCTTGAAATTCTCTTCGATCGTGGCGCGCACTTCCTGGCTCGCGAGATCCTTCTCAAGCTTGCTCATATCGAGGCCGGCTTCCTTGGCTGCGGCCATCGCACGGGCCTTGTCGGCCTGGCCCTTGCCGCCCAGGAGTTTCTGGTGGAAGTCGAGATATTTCTTGCCGCCGGGATCCTGCATACGGACCGCCACGGCGACTTGCGCGGCTTCCATCGAGCCCGGTCCGAGCACCGGAAATTCCTTGAGCACGACTTTCAGCTTCGGATCGGCCTTCATCAGATCGATCATGTCGGTCATCGCGCGCTTGCAATAGCCGCAATTGTAATCGAAGAACTCGACGAAGGTGACGTCGCCATC
>JAQGJF010000832.1 GCA_028290765.1 Tardiphaga sp. | reverse complement strand
CTGGGTTTGCCCAAACAATGTGGTTCCATCTTCGCCCATTGGGCGTCCGTCAAAACGAATCTATCCATCAAAAGCTTGAATCACACCAAGCCTTCGAGGGGAATCCTGTTTCTCAACAGACCCTAGCCGGTCCGGACCAACATCCGATCGCCGGCACGCGCGGTGGTATCGATCACCTTGTCGAGGCGCTACCAATCCGCCAGTCCCGGAGCGGCACCGGCGTGAACGGGCCACGGGGTGCCCTCGTCATCAGGCTGACAAAACCGATGGCGACGATCGCCAGCCAGAACGTCAGCCAGAACCCGTCGATATAGGCCAGCACATTGGCTTCGCGCTGCACCAGTGCGGCGAGCGAACCGAGCGCGCGGGCCGGCGCGCTGGCCGCGCCATGGCTGGCGAAGCCCGCCGACAGCTGCTTGAGGATCTGCGAAACATCTGCATCGCCATTGGCGACGTGCTGGCCGATATAATTGGAATGGATCTGCTCGCGGACCCGCAGCCAGGTCCCCATCAGCGCGACGCCGATTTCGGCGCCGCCGAGCCGCATCACCTGGATATAGGCCGCGAACGCCGTCGCCCGGGTGAAATCTGAGTTCGAGACCGCGATGATGATGATCGGCAGCAGCGTGAACGCCTGGCCGATCGATTGCAGCAGCACGATCGGGGCGAAATCGCCCAGCGCCCATTCATGGGTCAGTTGCGTTCCGAGCAGGTTGGCGGTGGCGAAGGCCGACAAGCCGACCACCAGCACGCCGCGCGGGTCGAAATGCCGGAGCAGGAATATCGACACCGGCACCATCACGAACATCGGCAACGCGCCATAAACGACCAGCATCGTGCCGGTCTGTTCGGGGCGAAGCCCACCCACGAGGCCAAGAAAATTCGGCACCAGCGATGAATTGGACAGGCTGCACAGCGTGTAGAGCAGGATCACGACCAGCGACAGCCCGACATTGCGATTGAACAGCACGCTGACATGGGCCCAGGGCTGGGAAACCAGGAATTCGTTGATGACGAAGCCGATGCATAACACCGCGCCGCCCAGCAGCAGCGCCATCACCGTGCCGGATTCCAGCCAGTCCAGCCGGTTGCCCTGGTCGAGGCCGGCATAGATCATCGAAACGCCGGTACCGAACAGCAGCATGCCGCCCCAGTCGGCCTGCCTCAGCACGTCGCGGTTGACTTCCTCATGCGGCGTTCCGAGATAGACCATCAGGCCCATCAGCGGCGCGATCACCACGCCTTGCCAGTACAGCCACTGCCATCCCATGTGATCGACGTAAAAGCCCACCAGCGACGAGCTGATGTCGAGCGCGAAGCCGACCCGGATCGAATAGAGCGCGATCGCCGGCAGCCACCATTTGATCGGCAGGTTGCGGAACACGATCATCAGCGTGGCGGGCACGAAGGTGCCGAGCAGCATGCCGTGGACGACGCTGAGCACGATCAGCGTGCTGTAGTCATGCACGAACGGGATCAGCAGCGAAACCGCGGCATAGACCAGGCTCGGAATGCCCAGAACGCGGCGCAGCCCGAACACGGTCGCCAGCCACGCCACCGCCGGGGCGATGAAAATCTGCGAGCCGATGCCGGCGGTCGAGAGCCACGCGCCCTCATCGAACCCCAACGAAAAGGCGCCGCGCAGATCCGGCAACCCGACCGAGGTCAGCCGGCTGTCGAAATTCGTCAGAAACGAACCCAGCAACACGGCGCCGACCGCGAACAGCGGCTGCGGCGCGATGCCGCCGCGCGAGAGCGGTCCGGAGCTGTGATGGTCATTTTCCGCCATCCGTCCCCGCCTGGTCGGTGTGGATCCGGGTCACCGCCGACATTCCTGGCAGCAGGCGGTCGATCAGCTTCTGTCCGGGGTCGAGCGCAATCCGGACCGGAACGCGCTGCACCACCTTGGTGAAATTGCCGGTGGCGTTGTCGGGCGGCAGCAGCGCGAATTGCGAACCGCTGGCGGGCGAAATCCGTTCGACGCGGCCGCGCAGCGTCTCGTTGGGAAACGTATCGATGGTCATGTCGACGACCTGGCCCGGCCTGACATGGGTGAGCTGGGTCTCCTTGTAGTTCGCGATCACATAGACGTTCGGCAGCGGCACCACATTGATCAGGTTGCTGCCGATATTGACGTAGTCGCCCGGCTGCACCTGGCGCTCGCCGACCACGCCGTCGAACGGTGCGGAAATTTTTGTATAGCCAAGCCGCAACTTCGCGGCGGCCAGCGTCGCCTTGGCGCCGAGCAGATCGGCGCTGCGCTGCTTCTTGGTCCCGTTCAGCACCTCAAGCTGGTGGCGCTGCGCCGCGATCACGGCCGCGCTGGCGCGAACGTCGGCCTGCGCGCGGGCATAATTGGCGACGGCCTGTTCGAGTTTCTGCCGCGTGCCGGCTTCGGTCTGCGTCAGCGATTGTTGCCGCTCCTGCTCCTGGCGAGCCTCGACCTCCTGCGCCAGGGCCGACAGGCGCTGCGCCTCGGCCTGGGCGATGGTGGCGTATTGCAGCTCGACCTGGTTGGCGAGGTTGTCGAGCGCCGCCTGGGCACCGGCGACGCCGGCCTCGGCCTGCGCCACCTGCGCCTCGTAATCGGCGGGATCGATCTGGATCAGCAGATCGCCGGCCTTGATGCGCTGAAAATCCTTCACCGCCACCGTGAGAACTTCGCCGGCCACCCGGCTGGACAGCCGCGTCAGCTCGGCACGCACATAGGCGTCGTTGGTGGACTGGACGGTAGCGCTTCCGACCCAGGCATCCCAGCGTTGCGTTGCCAGCGCGATAAAGCCGAGCGCGACAACCACCGCGAACAGCGGGATGGCGAGGCGGCTCAAGGTGCCGCCGGAACCGGCCGGCGGCGGCGTTGGAGCGGGTGCGGCGGCAGGCGCCGGTGCGGCGGATGCGGATGCCGTGGCTGCGGACTTTGCCGTGGCTGCGCTTGTTGAATCCGTCTGGGTCAAGGACGCTCCCTCGGCTGAATGACTTGCACTGCCATCGCGGTCACGATTTCGTACCGTAACCGCCCGACGCAAGCAAATTCGCCGTGATCAGCGCCGCCAAATCAT
>JAQGJF010000808.1 GCA_028290765.1 Tardiphaga sp. | reverse complement strand
CCCAGCGCCAGCGCTGGCTGCCGCGGCTGGCCGATGGACAGGACATTCCCTGCTTCGGTCTGACCAGCCCGGAAGCGGGCTCCGACGCCGCGTCGATGGTCGATACCGGCATCGTCTGCAAGGGAGTGTTCGAAGGCCGCGAAGTGCTCGGAATCAGGCTGAACTGGCACAAGCGCTACATCACGCTGGGTCCGGTGGCGACGCTGATCGGCCTCGCTTTCAAGGCCTATGATCCCGACCATCTGGTCGGCACCCAGGACGACCTCGGCCTCACCGTGGCGCTCATCCCGTCGCATCTGGATGGCGTCGATATCGGCAGGCGGCATCTGCCGTCGATGCAGGTGTTCCAGAACGGCCCGAACTGGGGCCGCGACGTGTTTATTCCGCTCGATTACATCATCGGCGGCCAGGAGCGTCTCGGCCAGGGCTGGAAGATGCTGATGAGCGCGCTCGCCGCCGGCCGCGGCATTTCGCTGCCGTCGCTGTCCGCCGCAGGTGCGGCCTATGCGGCGCGCACCACCGGCGCCTATGCCCGCATTCGCGAACAGTTCAACGTGCCGATCGGCAAGTTCGAGGGCATCGAGGAGCCGCTGGCGCGGATCGCCGGCACCGCCTACCTGCTCGATGCCGCGCGGCGGCTGACCTGCGCGGCGCTCAACCAGGGCCACCACCCCGCGGTGATTTCCGGCATCATGAAACTGCACGCCACCGAGCGGATGCGGATCGCCATCGACGACGCCATGGATGTGCATGGCGGCAAGGCGATCATCGACGGACCGCAGAACTACATGGGCAATCTCTATCGGTCGGTGCCGGTCGGCATCACCGTGGAAGGCGCCAATATCCTGACCCGCAACCTGATCGTGTTCGGGCAGGGCGCGATCCGCGCGCATCCCTATCTGCTCGCGGAGATGAACGCGCTTGGCGACACCGATCGCGCCAGGGGGCTCGACGCCTTCGACTCAGCTTTCTGGAAGCACATCGGCCACAGCTTCACCACGCTGTTCCGGGCCTGGGGCCGCAGCTGGACCGGCGGCGCGTTCGCGCCGGCGCCCGATGCCGCGGAGGCCACCGGCTATTATCGCCAGCTCTCGCGCTATTCCTCGGCGTTCGCGCTGTGCGCCGACATGGCCCTGCTCACGCTCGGCGGGGCGCTCAAGCGCAAGGAGATGCTGTCGGCGCGGTTCGGCGATATCCTGTCGGAATTGTACCTGTTGTCCGCCGCGCTGAAGCGCTGGCAGGATGAGGGTCGTCAGCCGGCGGATCTGCCGCTGCTCGAATGGTGCATGGCGACCGGCTTCAAGACCATCGAAAACCGTTTTGCGGAAATCCTCGCCAATCTGCCCAATCGCTTCGTCGCGGTGGTGCTGAAATTCCTGGTGCAGCCGTTCGGGGCAAAGGTGCTCGGCCCGTCGGATGCGACGATCCATCGCTGCGCACAACTGGTGCTGGAGCCGTCGGCGGCGCGCGACCGGCTGACACCGAACCTGTCGCACGTCGAAGACGACCGCGGCCTCGACCGGCTCGAAAAGGCATTCCTGCTGGTGACCGGCGCCGAGGAGATCGCCAAACGGATGCGGACCGCCCATATCCGCGACTGGCGCGAAGCCGTCAAGAACGGTGTCATCACCCAGACCGAGGGTAACCAGGTCGCGGCGGCGCAAGAGGCCGCGGCAAAGGTGATCGAAGTCGACGATTTCGCGCCGGAAGCGTTGTCGCCGATCTATAAGAAGCCTGCGGAAGTGCATCGGTTCTTCCAGGAGTTGGGTGAGACGAGGGCAGCAGGCTGATGGCGCGTCCGGTTTACATTATCGACGGCAGCCGTACGCCGTTCCTGAAGGCGCGCAGCGGGCCCGGCCCGTTCACGCCGGTCGATCTCGCCGTGCAATGCGGCCGGCCGTTGCTGGCGCGGCAGCCGTTCGCCCCCGATGCCTTCGACAAGGTGATCCTCGGCTGCGTCAACGTCATTGCCGACGAGATGAACCCGGCGCGCGTCGCTGCGTTGCGGCTCGGCATGGGCGAGGCGATGGTGGCGTTCACGGTGCAGATCAATTGCGGCTCCGGCATGCAGTCGATCGATACCGGTTACCGCACCATTCGCGAGGGCAGCGCCGATCTCATTCTCGCCGGCGGCGCCGAGGCGCTGAGCTACGCGCCGCTGGTGTGGCCGCAACAGGGGGTACGCTGGTTCGCCGGTCTCGCCGGCGCCAAGGGGATGCTGGGCAAGCTCGCCGCATTGGCCAAAACCCGCCCGTCTTATTTCAAGCCGATCATCGGCCTCGAGCGTGGCCTCACCGATCCGATCACTGAGCTCAACATGGGCCAGACCGCCGAAGTGGTCGGCCACCTGTTCGGCATTACGCGCGCGCAGTCCGACGCCTATGCTTCCGAGAGCCACAAGCGGCTGGCTAACGCGCAGGCGCAGGGCTGGCTGAAGGGCGAGGTCGAAACCGCGTTCGGACGCGACGGTAAATTCTACGATCACGACGATGGCGTGCGGCCGGATTCGACGCCGGAAAAACTCTCGGCCCTGAAGCCGGTGTTCGAGCGGCCCTGGGGCCAGGTCACCGCCGGCAACTCGTCGCAGATCACCGACGGCGCCTCATGGACCATTCTGGCGTCCGAAGAGGCTGTCGCCAAGCATGGCCTCAAGCCCAAGGCCGTCATCGTCGACAGCCAGTGGTCGGCGCTCGATCCCTCCATCATGGGGCTCGGTCCGGTGTTGTCGTCCACCGAATTGTTGAAGCGCAACAAATTGGCGCTCGGGGATGTCGAGACCTGGGAATTGAACGAAGCCTTCGCCACCCAGGTGCTGGGCTGCCTCGCGGCCTGGAACGACGAGAAATTCTGTCGTGAAATTCTTGGATTGGACGGTGCGGCCGGACAGGTCGACCCGGCAAAGCTCAATGTCGATGGAGGCGCCATCAGCCTCGGTCACCCGGTCGGCACCAGCGGCAACCGTATCGTGCTGCATCTGGTCAATGCGATGAAGCGCCTCGGCACCAAGCGCGGCATTGCCACCGAATGCATCGGCGGCGGGCTCGGCGGCGCCATGTTGATCGAGACGGTATAGGGAACGGTCATGGATAGCAGGATCATGGACGTTCTCCGCGATCGCGTGCTCGAACTCGGGCCCAAACCCGACGCGAGCGGCACCACTCGCAACTTCAAGCTCACGCGAGATGCCGACGGCATTGCGTGGCTTTTGTTCGACCGCGCCGAGGCCAGCGCCAATACGCTGTCGGCGGATGTCGTCGAAGAACTCGATACCGTGCTCGCGGCGCTCGAAAGCCAGCGTCCCGCCGGCATCGTGATCCGCTCGGCAAAGCCGTCCGGGTTCATTGCCGGCGCCGACGTCAATGAATTCCGCGGCGCCGCCGATCCGCGCGCCGTCGAGACCGCCATCGGCCGGGCGCATGCCGTGATCGACCGGCTCGAAGCCCTGCGGATTCCGACCGTGGCGGTGATCCACGGCTTCTGTCTCGGCGGCGGTCTCGAAGTGGCGCTGGCCTGCCAGTCGCGCATCGCCATCGACGATGCACGCTTCGGCTTCCCCGAAGTGATGCTTGGCCTGCATCCCGGCCTCGGCGGCACCGCGCGCTTCACGCAACTGGTCAATCCGATTGAGGCGATGACCTTGATGCTGACGGGCAAGACCATCGACGCGCG
>JAQGJF010000797.1 GCA_028290765.1 Tardiphaga sp. | reverse complement strand
TCAAGCATATCTTGTGCCAGTCTAGCCATCCCCCTTTCGTCGATTGCAGCCCTGCAGCGGCGAACCTAGGATATCCGATGATGTTCGAAGCTCATTTCCAGACGTTCGAAGAACCCGAAAGCGGCGTGGCGCTGATGGCGCGGCTCAAGGCCTTTCGCGAGGAATTGCGCAGGCGCCAACTGACCGGATTCGTGATTCCACGCGCCGACCAGCAGCAAAACGAGTATGTCGCTCCCTCGGAAGAGCGGCTGGCGTGGCTGACCGGGTTCACCGGATCGGCGGGGCTGGCGATCGTGCTCACCCAGCAGGCGGCCATTTTCGTCGACGGCCGCTACACGCTGCAGGCCGCCAAGCAGGTCGACGGCAAGGCCTGGACCGTGGCGCCGCTGGTCGATCCGCCGCCGGAAGCCTGGCTGACCGAGCATCTGGCGGCCGGCGACCGCCTCGGATTTGATCCGTGGCTGCACACTTCTGCGGCAGCCGAGCGCCTGGCGGCGGCCTGCGCCAAGGCCGGCGCCGAACTGGTCGCGGTCGAGGGCAACCCGCTCGATTCGGTCTGGACCGAACGGCCGGCACCGCCGCTGGGGCCGGTCACCGTCCATGGCCTGCCCTTCGCCGGCGAAACCGAGGCCGACAAGCTCGGCCGGATCCGCGCCGAGATCGCGCGGCTGCCCGCCGACGCGCTGGTGCTGTCGGATTCGCATGCGGTGGCATGGACCTTCAACATCCGCGGCGCCGACGTCTCGCACACGCCGCTGCCGCTGTCCTATGCGCTGGTGCCGAAGGACGGCCGGCCGACCGTGTTCATCGATCACCGCAAGCTGTCCAACAGTGCCCGCGATCATCTCGAGCAGAGCGCCGATGTCGCAGAGCATGAGGCGCTGACGGCGGCATTGACCGAACTCGCGCAGCGCGGCGCCTCGATCGCGCTCGATCAGGCCACGGCGGCCGATGCGCTGACCCGGCTGATCACCTCGAACGGCGGCAAGGCCGTGCGCGGCGCCGATCCGGTGAGCCTGCTGAAAGCGGTCAAGAACCCGACCGAGATCAAGGGCACCCAGACCGCGCATCGCCGCGACGCCGCGGCGCTGGCGCGCTTCCTGGCCTGGGTCGATCGCGAGGCGCCGAGCGGCGCGCTGACCGAAATCGATACCGTCGAGGCGCTGGAAAGTTTTCGCCGCGAGACCGGCGCGCTCAAGGACGTCTCGTTCCCGACCATCGCCGGCACCGGGCCGAACGGCGCCATCGTGCATTACCGGGTGACGCGCAAGACCAACCGCCGGATCGCGCGCGGCGATCTGTTGCTGATCGATTCCGGCGCGCAATATCAAGACGGCACCACCGACGTCACCAGGACCATCGCCATCGGCGAGCCGACCGCCGAAATGCGCGACCGCTTCACGAGGGTACTGCGCGGCCATATCGCGATCGCGACGGCGCGGTTTCCCGACGGCACCACCGGCGCGCAGCTCGACAGTTTGGCGCGGCAATTCTTGTGGCAGGCCGGCGTCGATTTCGACCACGGCACCGGCCATGGCGTCGGCAGCTATCTGTCGGTGCATGAGGGCCCGGCGCGAATTTCCAAGCTCGGCACCACGGCGCTGAAACGCGGCATGATCCTGTCCAACGAGCCCGGGTACTATAAGACCGACGGCTTCGGCATCCGGATCGAGAACCTCGAACTCGTGGTGGCGGCGACCATCGAAGGCGCGGAGAGACAGATGAATGCGTTCGAGGCGCTGACGCTGGCGCCGATCGACCGCCGCTTGATCGGCGTGAAAATGCTCAGTGACAACGAACTGAGCTGGCTGAACGATTATCATGCACGGGTTCGGCGCGAAGTCAGGCCGCTGCTCGACGACACCACGAAGGTCTGGCTCGACGCCGCGACGGAACCGCTCGCGCGGGTTTAACGCGTCCCGGAAACGGAATAGCGGCATGCCGAAACGGCGCTGCTCCCGCGCGAGGATAGGTCTACAGTCCAGCTCGACCTTTTGAATCTGGGCCTTCTTCAGTCGAGCCCTTGGGCCGTACCGGAAAATCATGCACGGAGTGATGGGCAGACCGCCCGAAGCCGCGGCCAGCAATGCCGCGCCCCGAACGATGCTGCTGTTGCTGGTGGCGATGACCGGCGTCGCGCCGATCTCGCTCTATATGCTGGTGCCGGCGCTGCCGGTGCTCGCCACCACCTTCGGGCGCGATATCTCGATCGCGCAGATGACGGTGTCGCTGTTCATGGTCGGGCTGGCGTTCTCCCAAATCATCATGGGACCGCTGTCGGACCGGTTTGGCCGCCGGCCGGTGCTGCTCACCGGACTCGGCCTGATGGTGGTGGCCAGCATCGGCGCCAGCTTCGCCGAAACCCTGCCGCAGCTGATCGCTGCGCGTTTCCTGCAGGCCTTGGGCGGCGCCTCCGGCATGGTGATCAGTCGCGCCATCATTCGCGATCTCTACAGCCGCGAGCGCGTCGGCGCCATGATCAGCCTGGTGATCGCGGTGATGATGATCGCGCAGATGCTGAGCCCGCTGGCCGGCGGCCTGCTCGAAATCGGCTTCGGCTGGCGCGCGATCTTCTACGCCGTCACCGTCATGTCGATCCTGGTCACCATCGGCATCGCGGTGGCGCTGCCGGAAACCCGCAGCACCGTCGCGCGCGCCGACGGCGGCGGATTCCGCGCCGACGTGAAAAGCCTGTTCACCACCCGCGCCTTCATCGGCTATGTGCTGTGCCAGGTCCTGGCGTCGTCGATCATCTTCACCTTCGCCGGCGGCGGCCCCTATGTGGTGGTGACGCAGATGGGCCGCTCCAGCGCCGAATACGGCGCCTGGTTCGCCACCGCCGGCTTCGCCTATCTGCTCGGCAACCTCTGCTGCGTGCGCTTTGCGCCACGCCATTCGCTGGCCAACCTGATCTGGTTCGGGCTGGCGCTGCAGTTCCTGGGCGCGGCGCTGAACCTGCTGTGGGGCATCACCGGACTCAACCAGGCGCCGTCCTGGTTGTTCGTCACGCACATGCTGATCACCTTCGCCAATGCCTTCGTGATGTCGAATTCGGCGGCCGGCGCCATCAGCATCCGCCCGCAGGCGGCCGGCACTGCGTCGGGCGTGATGGGATTTTTGCAGATGGGTTTTGGCTCGCTGTGCTCGCAATTCGGCGCTTATCTCGGCGGCCACTTCGCAACCCCCGTCCCGCTCAACATCGCCATCCTGGTGCTGTCGGCCGCCTGCGCCTCGACCATGATCTTCCTGGTGCCGCGCGGCGGCGCGGTGGCGACGGAAGAATTGATCGAGAAGGCGGAGGAGGAAGAGACGGGGTTGCTGTAGGATTTGGTGATGCGCAGCGCCGCTCCAATGCGGCCCTTGATTGTTATTGTTCCGGTCTCCGTGGGGTTTAATTCTCCCTCCGGCATCCCCACATAGAGCCTATGGCTAACTGGCAAGCATCCACCACGCGGGAACCCCCGAAGACGAAGTCTGAGCTGCGTCAGATGCTGACCGAGGCCGTCCGCAACACTCAGGCCAGCGCGACCCACAGGCCGAAACACGCGCCGAATGCCAAAAAAGATGAGCGTTAGCTGGCCGGCTGTCGATCACTGCTGCCGGCACGTAACGAACGCGTCGCGGCCTACCCCAATAGCTTAGCCAAGGCTTCAGCTCACTCAAGGCTTCACAAAGGAACAGCCTATGCGGAAATTTGCCAACCCCACCGAACAAGAGATCATCGAGGGGCCGCAAACGGTCACGTTTCAGATCGCGAATGGCAACACGCGGCAGCGCTGCAGTCTGCAAACCAGGCTCCCGACCAAGGTACAGGCGCAGAAGTACCTCCTCACACATTGGCCGATCATCGAAAAGATGGCACGCGACGCTCTTGCCGCGGGAACCCTCGAAGATGGCCAGATCAAACTGGTGATGATCTAAACGGCTCATTCAAGAGTGAACGCCAGGTTTCCTGGTCTGCGGGGAATAGTCATGCTGAATGATCGCGAGAATATCCCGAATGCGCTCCGCGAGAAGCGCTCAAGGTCCACGAGATCATGAAACGCGCCAATGTCATGAATGAGGAAGCCTGCCAATCGCTGCTTTTGAAAATGCGCGGCGAAGGTTTGCTGAAATTCGACATTCACAAGGGGCGATGGCTCGTCGGATGATCCGCGAAACGGGCGTCCGTTTTTTGGCGTAAAGCAGACATGACGAGGACGCGCCGACAGCTCCGTTCTCGATCGAAACCGAAGCCGCCGCTGGGCGAGATCACCCCTCGATCAACCCCAGCCAGTCATCCTCGCTCAGCACATTGACCCCAAGCTCGCGCGCCTTTGTCAGCTTGGAGCCGGCGTCTTCACCGGCGACCACGTAGTCGGTCTTCTTCGACACGGACCCGGCGACCTTGGCGCCGAGCCGCTCCGCCACCGCCTTGGCCTCGTCGCGGGTGAATTTTGTGAGCGAACCGGTGAACACCACGGTCTTGCCGGACACTGGCGAACTTTTCCGCGGCTTCTCGGCGTCGCGCACCTCGATCTCGGCCAGCAGCGCGTCGAGCGCCTTGACGTTGCGGGGTTCGGCGAAGAACTCGACCACCGCATCGGCGACGATGTCGCCGATCCCGCCGATGTCGTTGAGGTCCTGGTAGGCTTCGGAAGTATTGCCCTCGTCGCCGCGGCCCTTGGCGGCGGCCAGCATGGCGTCACGGAACGCGTCGATGGTGCCGTAATGCCGCGCCAGCAGTTTCGCGTTGCCCTCGCCGACATGGCGGATGCCGAGCGCGTAGATCAGCCGATGCAGGTCGATGTTGCGGCGGGCATCGATGGCGGCGAACAGATTGCGCACCGAGGTCTCGCCATAACCCTCGCGCTGCATCAGTCTGCTGGTCGAACGCGCGTCGCGCTTCTGCAGCGTGAAGATATCGACCGGCGACATGATCAGGCCGTCGTGGAAGAATTCCTGTACTTGTTTCTCGCCGAGCCCTTCGATGTCGAAGGCATTGCGCGACACGAAATGCTTCAGCCGCTCCACCGCCTGCGCCGGACAAATCAGCGCGCCGGTGCAGCGCCGCACCGCCTCGCCCTCCTCGCGAACCGCATGGCTGCCGCAGGCCGGACAGACCGTGGGAAACTGATAGGGCTTTGCGTTCTTCGGCCGCTTGTCGAGCACCACGCTGACGATTTGCGGGATCACGTCGCCGGCGCGCTGCACCACCACGGTATCGCCGACGCGGATATCGACGCCGTCGCGGATCGGGCTGCCGTCATTGCCGATGCCCTTGATGTAATCCTCGTTGTGCAGGGTGGCGTTCTGCACCACGACGCCGCCGACCGTGACCGGCGCCAGCCGCGCCACCGGAGTCAGCGCGCCGGTGCGGCCGACCTGGATTTCGATGTCGTTGAGGATCGTCGTCGCCTGCTCGGCGGCGAATTTATGCGCCACCGCCCAGCGCGGGTTGCGCGACACGAAGCCGAGCCGCTCCTGCCAGTCGAGCCGGTCGATCTTGTAGACCACGCCGTCGATGTCGTAGCCGAGCGAGGCGCGGTCCTCGCCGATCTTGCGATAGAACGCCAGCACCTCGTCGATGCTCTTGCAGAGTTTGGTCAGCGGATTGACGGCGAACCCGGCTCTGTCCATCCATGCCAGCATGCCGTGCTGGGTGTCCGCCGGCAGTTCGCTCATCTCGCCCCAGGCATAGGCGAAGAATTTCAACGGGCGCGAGGCGGTGATCGCGACGTCCTTCTGGCGCAGCGAGCCTGCGGCGGAATTGCGCGGGTTGGCGAACACGGTGTCGTCGGCCTCGGCCTGCTTCTTGTTGAGCGCGAGAAAATCCTGCTTCAGCA
>JAQGJF010000791.1 GCA_028290765.1 Tardiphaga sp. | reverse complement strand
GACTTATCTTCGAATCGTCATCCCGCTCCAGTTTGTTATTTGATCATGATCTTATCCGAAAACCGGCAACCACTTTTCGGGATCATGCTCTGGTCCGATCCGCGATCAGGACGCCTTCTTCTTGCGCAGATTGTCGACGAACTTGATCAGGTCGATGGTCGGATCCCAATCCTTGGTGGTGGCGGGATGGAAGCCCTTCCGCTGACCGTCGGACAGCCGGTCGAAAGCGGCCTTGTCCTTGGTGGGCGACTCGATGAACGCCTTGGCGATGGCGGCCTTGAGGTCGTCGGGAAGGTCCGAACTGTACGCATACATGGTTGGTCCAATGATCGGCGCCGACTTGTGGATGATCCGGAAATCTTCCTTCTTCATCGCCGAGCCGTCGGCACTCTTCAGCATCCCCTTGCGCAGCATCTGCGCGAGGGTGGAGTCGTCGTCGCTGGTCCACTGGTTGGCGGCGACGTCGACGGTTCCTTGCGAGAGCGCCAGCAACGCGTTCTCATGGCTTCCGGTGAACACCACCTTGCCGAAATAGGCGTCGGCATCGGCGATCCCCATCTTGTCGAGTTCGAAGCGCGGCACGTTGTTGCCGGAGGTCGAATTCGGATCGACCAGGCCGAGGTTCTTGCCCTTCAATTGGTCGATCGACTTGTAGGGGCTGCTCGCCTTGACGAAGAACATCGAATAATAGCCGGTGCCGCCATCCGCGTTCAGATCGCTGGCGAAGGCGTCGGTCTTGACGCCGGTCAGCCGGGCCCGCGCGAACGACGCCGAACCGTAGGCTGCGATCTGGATGTTGCCGGAGCGCTGGCCTTCGATCACCGCGGCGTAGTCGTTGGCGATGCGCAGATTGACCTTCACGCCGAGTTCCTTGGAGAGATAGGCGACGAACGGGGTCCAGCGTTCGGTGACGCCCGAGGCGTTCTCGGCCGGGACCACCGCGAAAGTGAGCTCCGGATATTTGGCTTTCCATTCCTGCGCCGAAGCGCCGGTGGCGATAAAGGCCAGCGCCGCGGCGCCGGCGAGAATGAATCGACGATTGATCATGACGTCCTCTTGGTTGTTGGCAGCTTTGTTATGGGTTACGTGCGGCGGCCGGTTGCGGACCTGCAACAAGCCGCCTTGGCAAACGCGGTACTCAGGCCGCCGCGGCGGTGCCGAGAGCCGGAATTCGTGAGCCGGCGGGTACGCGATCGGGCGCGGACCCCATCACTTCGTCCGCCTCGAGATCGTAGAGTTCGCGGGCGATCTGGTCGGTCAGTTCGGCCGGCGCGCCGTCGAACACCACCCGGCCGGACGCCATGCCGATCAGGCGGTCGCAATAGGTCCGCGCCAGATCGAGCGAGTGCAGGTTGCAGATCACCGTGATGCCGAAGTGCTTGTTGATGCGCAGCAGCGCATCCATCACGATTCGGGTATTGCGCGGATCGAGCGAGGCGATCGGCTCGTCGGCGAGGATGATGTCCGGCTCCTGCACCAGCGCGCGCGCGAGGGCGACGCGCTGCTGCTGGCCGCCGGAAAGCTGATCGGCGCGCTGCGCCGCCAGCGAGGCCATGTCGAACTGGTCGAGCGCCGACATCGCCAGCGCCTTGTCCTCCTCGGGCCAAAGCTGCGTCAGCGACGCCAGGACGGGATTTCGGCCAGGCGCCCCATCAGCACATTGGTCAGCACATCGAGGCGGCCGACCAGATTGAACTGCTGGAAGATCATCGCCGAGCGGGAACGCCATTGCCGCAGCTCCTTGCCGCGCAGCGCCGTGACATCCTGGCCTTCGAACAGGATCCGGCCTTCGGTCGGCTCGGCCAGCCGGTTGATCATCCGCAACAGCGTCGACTTGCCGGCACCGGAGCGGCCGATCACGCCGACGAAGCCGCCGGGCGCGATTGAAAACGACGCATTGTCGACGGCGGCCTTTGTGCCGAAACGGCACGTCAAACCTTCGACCACGAGCATGCAAGACTCCGATAACGAGAACTTTGACCTATCGCTAGCGACGGGGTTTTACAGTGATGTGACAATCATGTGCTGGCGTGGCGTTATACCGGGCTCAAATCCGTGCGACTGAACGCCGCCGTCACGCGACGGTCACGACACTGTCATGAATGCATCCGATGACGGGCGCGTTCCGGCTGCGTGCGCGCAGCCGCACTTCTGCTCCCGGATGCTCCCATGGCTGACAAGACGCTCGACAAAATCCTTGGCGTCGCGCCGACGATCGATCCCACCGCGAAACTGCGGGAGACCGAGATCGGGGCCTATTGCGAAGTCGGCGCCCGCACCGTCCTGCTCGAAGTGACGATGGGCGACTACTCCTATGTCGTGAACGACAGCCAGATCACCTATACGACCATCGGAAAATTCTGCTCGATTGCCGCGATGACAAGGATCAATCCCGGCAACCACCCGATGCAGCGGGCCTCGCAAGCCCATTTCACCTATCGCGCCAGCGCCTACTTTCCCGGCGAGAGCGACGAGGCCGAGTTTTTCCAATGGCGGCGCGGGCATCGCGTTCATATCGGCCACGACGTCTGGGTCGGCCATGGCGCGATCGTATTGCCGGGCCGCAGCATCGGTACCGGCGCGGTGATCGCCGCGGGCGCGGTTGTGACGAAAGACGTTCCGGCCTACACCATCGTGGCAGGAAATCCGGCGCGGACCATCCGGCGCCGGTTTTCGGAGGATGTGACCAACCGGCTCGCCGAGCTCGCCTGGTGGGACTGGGACCACGAGACCTTGCGCCGTGCGCTACCGGATTTCAGAAAGCTGTCGGTCGAGGATTTTCTGGATAAATATGAGCGCGCGGCCGGCTTTGGCCACCCGCAGCTCCAAAGACGAAGTGCAGGATCGTGACGGACATGTTTATCGAAGGCGGCCGGACCCTTTTCGGCAACGACATCGTGGAGACCTCGCTGCAGATCGAGGGCAGCAAAATCAGCGAGATCGATTCCAGTTCCGGACACGGCGCCTTCGGCATCGATGCAAGCGGCCTCCTGGTGCTGCCGGGGATCGTCGACCTGCATGGCGACGCCTTCGAGCGGCAGATGATGCCGCGCCCCGGCGTCGATTTTCCGATCGATGTAGCCCTGATCGACAGCGACCGGCAGGCCATCGCCAACGGCATCACCACCGTCTTTCATGCCACTACCTGGTCGTGGGAGCCCGGGCTGCGCAGCGCCGGCAATGCGCGGCATCTGCTGTCGGCCATCGAAATCCTCAAACCCCGGCTGGCGGCGGACACGCGCTTCCATCTGCGCCAGGAGACCTTCAACCTCGACGCCGAAGCCGAGATCCTGCAGTGGATCCGCGACGGGCGGATCGATCTGTTGGCCTTCAACGATCACATGAACTCGATCGTCGCCAGCCTGAACCGGCCGCAGAAGCGCGCCGTCATGGTGCAACGCTGCGGGATATCGAACGAGGAATTCGACCGCCTGGTCGAACGCATCGTGGCGCGTGCCGATGAAGTGCCGGGCTCGATCGCGCGACTGGCCGAGGCCGCGCGCTCAGCCTCGGTGCGAATGCTGTCGCATGACGACGAGAGCCCGGCGATGCGCCAGGCGTTCCGCGCCCAGGGCGTCACGATCGCCGAATTTCCGGTCAACGAGGAAACCGCGCGCGAGGCGGCCTCGAGCGGCGACTTCATCGTGTTCGGCGCGCCCAATGTGGTGCGTGGCGGCAGCCATACCGGCTGGACCCGGGCGGCCGACATGATCGCCAAAGGCCTGTGTTCGGTGCTGGCCTCCGATTATTATTACCCGGCGCAGCTGCTGGCCGCATTTCGACTGGTCGCCGACGGTGTGCTTGCACTGCCAGCGGCCTGGGAGCTGATTTCCGCGGCGCCTGCCCGGGCCGCCGGCCTCGCCGATCGCGGTGTTCTCGCCGAAGGCCGCCGCGCCGACATCCTCCTTGTCGATGACGAAGTGCCGCTGCGGCCGCGCCTGGTCGCCGTCATCGCCGCCGGCCGCCCGGTTCATATGACCGACGCCACCCGGCTGATCCGCGCCCACGCCGCGCCCCGCAAGGCGGTTGCGGTGGCGTGAACCGGCCCTATTCTGCAACTATGGCCACCCCTCCCCGCTACGCGATCTATTTCGTGCCGGCGCCCGGCAGCGATCTCGATCGCTTCGGCGCCGGTCACCTCGGCTATGACGCATTTGGCGGCCATGAGCTGCCGTTTCCCGATGGCATCATGCAGGCGGTGCCGGACTGGCGCGACCTGACGCAGGACCCTCGCAAATACGGATTTCACGCCACGCTGAAAGCGCCGTTCGCGCTGGCCCCCGGCAAGACCGAAGCCGATCTCATCGCCGCCTGCGACGCGTTCGCGAGCGCGGCGCGATCGATTCCGGTGATGACGCCTGTGGTCGATCCGATCAGCGGCTTCATCGCCGTGGTGCCGGCGGAACAGCCGGTCGAGCTGAACCGGCTCGCCGCCGACTGCGTCCGCGATTTTGATTCGTTTCGCGCGCCGCTGAGCGCGGAAGATCGCGCCCGCCGCAATCCGTCCGCGCTGACGGCGACGCAGGTCGATCATCTCGACCGCTGGGGTTATCCTTATGTGATGGAGGAGTTCCGCTTCCACATGACGCTGACCGGACGGGTGCCGGCGGAGCGGCGCGAACAGATCGTCGCGATGCTGCGCGAGAGGTTTGCCAGGCTGGCGCTGCGGACGCTCGCCGTGGATCGGATCGCGGTATTTCGCCAGGACGATGCGGATTCGCGATTCCGAGTGCTGGCGCATTTCGGACTCGGAGACTCGTAGGACGGATTAGCGAAGCATAATCCGCCTTCTTGCTGCAACGTTGCGGTGGGTTACGACCAGCGATTCCGCGCGCTGCGCGGATCGCCGGTCTAACCCACCCTACGATTCCCGCCTCAGAAATTAACCTGATCGGCGCCCTTCAACGCAAGGATCTCGCGCGCGTCGTCCGGGGTTGCGATCTCCAGACCCATGCCTTCGATGATCGTGCGCACCAGCCGGACCTGTTCGGCGTTCGAGGTCGCCAGCTTGCCGGGTCCAAGCCACAGCGAATCTTCCAATCCGACGCGGACATTGCCGCCCATCGAGGCCGCCATCGCGGCGATGCGCATCTGCGAGGCGCCGGCGCCGAGCACCGACCAGCGGTACTGGTCGCCGAACAGCCGGTCCGCGGTTCGCTTCATGTGCATGATGTCCTCGGGGTGGGTGCCGATGCCGCCGAGAATGCCGAACACCGACTGCACGAACAGCGGCGGCTTGACCAGGCCGCGATCGAGAAAATGCTTCAGGTTGTAGAGATGCGCGATGTCGTAGCACTCGAACTCGAAGCGGGTATTGTTGTTGTAGCAGGTCTGCAGGATGAACTCGATATCCTTGAACGAATTGCGGAACACCAGGTCGCGCGTCGATTCCAGAAACTGCGGCTCCCACTCGTGCTTGAAATCCTTGAAGCGGTCGAGCAGATGAAACAGGCCGAAATTGATCTAGACCATATTCAGCGAAGCCACTT
>JAQGJF010000787.1 GCA_028290765.1 Tardiphaga sp. | reverse complement strand
TGGCGATCTGCGAAGCAGCGCTCTCCTTGCGGTTCTGCCATTCGGATCGTTCGGAGAGGATCGCCTGCACCCGGCGGTCGGCCAGTTCGGCCTCACGCGCCAGCGCCTGCGCTTCGGCGCGGACCTGCGCCGCAAGCCGGCGGTGGCCGTCGATCTCT
The DNA here is from genome assembly GCA_028290765.1 of Tardiphaga sp. The sequence continues at coordinate 3,874 of JAQGJF010000787.1, read as the reverse complement.
TCGCGCACGGTGCCGAGCCGGGCTTCGGTCTCCGCGCTCGGCGGCAGTTCCGAAAGCGCCGCTTCGGCGCTCTCATGGCCGGCCTGGGCCTCGTTGCGATCATTGGTCAGGCGGGAATGCGCCTCGGTCAGGGCGGATTTGCGTGCGGCGTGGCGGTTGATCTCGCGTTCGGTATTGGCGTGCTTTTCGCGCGCGACGTCGACCTCGCGGCGCGCGGCCCGCAGCGCATCGCGTGCGGAGGTTTCGGCGGCGGAAGCCACCTTCAGCTCGGTCTCTGCGGTTTCCAATGCCTGGCGCTTGGCAGCGGCGTCGACGCGGGCCCGTTCCAGCTCGCTCTCGATGTCGACCAGTCGCGCGCGCTCGGCAAGCCGCCGCGCCGCGCCGGTCGGCGCATGGGCCGCGGCGACAAAGCCGTCCCAGCGCCAGACGTCGCCTTCGCGCGACACCAGCCGCTGGCCGGTCTTCAGTTGCGACACCAGTTCGGCACCGCGCTCCTTGGCGACGACGCCGATCTGCGCCAGGCGCCGCGCCAGTTCGACCGGCGCATTGACGTGGGCCGCGAGCGACTCGACGCCTTCGGGCAGGGCAGGGTCGCCTTCGGTGACGCCGGCATTGGTCCAGCGCATCGGCGCCGACGGATCGACCGGCGCGTCGAGATCGTCGCCGAGCACGGCGCCCAGCGCCTTTTCAAACCCCTTGGCGACGCTGACGCCGTCGATGATCGGAGGCCACAGATTCTTGGTCTCGGAATTGACGAGTTTCGAGATCGTCCGCGCCTCGGTCTCGAGCCGCTGTACGCGCTTGTCGGCTTCGGCGAGCGGCGCGCGCGACGTTTCCAGCTTCTGCCGGGCGTCGACATGGGCGGCTTCGGAAGCCTGTGCGCCGGCTTCCGACTGCGCCAGGATTTCCTGCGCGGTTTCGACCGCGCCGGTCAGCGCCCCGAGATCGCCGAGCCCGATGGTCTCCTGCGCCAGCTTTTCGACATCGACCACGACATTGGCGATGTCCTGGTCGAGCCGCGCCAGCCGGTCGCGATGGGTGCGCACGTTGGACTGCAACTGATTGCGCTTGGCGGTGAGGTCGGCCAGCACCGTGGTCAGTTCAGCGAACAGCCGCTCGGCGGCCGCCAGCGTCGCCTCGGCTTCCGACACGCGCTCGTCGGCGCCGCTGCGCTTCTCGACGCGCGACTTGATTTCCTCTTTCAACTCCGCGTCTTCGGTGTCCAGCCGCAGCAAGGCCACGTCGGCGTCCGACGACTGCCGCTGCTCGCGTTCGACGTCCGAGGCGAATTGGGTCAGGCGGCGATCGAGTTCGGCCACGCGGTCCTTGGCACGCTGTTCTTCGCGATCGAGCGTCTCGCGGGCATTGGTGAGCCGCTGCAGCCCGGCCGCGGCGCGGGCCTCGGCTTCGCGCAGCGCCGGCAGTTCCGAGGCCCGGATCGCCTGCACACGCGCGGATTCGGCCTGCTCGCGGGTCCGCTCGGCGAGTTCGCGGACGTTGAGGTCGTGGGTGCGGGCGGCTTCCGCCACGTCGGCATGGGCCTCGAGCCAGCGCAAATGGAACAGCATGGCCTCGGCCTTGCGGACCTTGGCGGCGACTTCGCGGTAACGGATCGCCTGCCGTGCCTGCTTCTTCAATCCGTCGATCTGTCCGGCGAGCTGGCCGATCACGTCTTCGACGCGGGTGAGGTTGGTTTCCGCGGCCTTCAGGCGCAGTTCGGCCTCATGGCGCCTTGCATGCAGACCGGCCACGCCGGCGGCGTCTTCCAGCACACGGCGGCGCTGTTCCGGCTTGGCCTGGATGATTTCGCCGATCTTGCCCTGGTGGACCAGCGCCGGAGAACGGGCGCCGGTGGCGGCATCGGCAAACAGAATCTGGACGTCGCGGGCGCGCACATCGCGGCCATTGATGCGATAAACGGAACCCGCCTCGCGCTCGATCCGGCGCGAGATTTCCAGCGTCTCGTGATCGTTCATGGCCGAGGGCGCGGAACGGTCGGAATTGTCGATCGTCATCACCACTTCGGCGTGGTTGCGGGAGGGCCGGTTGCCGGAGCCGGCGAAGATCACCGCGTCCATGTCGGCGGCGCGCAGAGACTTATGCGATGTCTCTCCCATCGCCCAGCGCAGCGCTTCGACCAGATTGGACTTGCCGCAGCCGTTCGGTCCGACCACGCCGGTCAGCCCGGGTTCGATCATGAAGTCGGTGGGCTCGACGAACGACTTGAATCCGTGAAGGCGAAGGCGCGTGAGTTTCATGTACACGGTGCTCTGTTGGCAGGCGCGAATCCCCCGCCGGGACAATACCATAAGAGGCAATGTCATGCTGGGGTGAGTCGCGCATTGCGGCTCTCAAGGCTCGGACAATGGCGAGGCTGGAGGCGGAGGGCAACCGCTTGAGCCGGCTTTTCCAGAGGCTTTTACAATGCTTATGCGCGGGTTTTCACGTTTCTCGCACGCATTTCTACGAGTCGTCCCGGCGAACGCCGGGACGTGTCGCGGACGGGCCGGGTCCTCAGCTCTTCAGCAGCGGATTGATCTTCTTGGCGAACTCCTCGAACGAGGTTTCGCCCTTGAGCATCTCGCCGTTGATGAAGAAGGTCGGGGTCGAATTGACCTTCAAAACTTCATTGGCGTATTTCTGATCGGCCGCGATCTTGTCGAGCAGAGCCTGGTCCTTGAGGCAATCCTCGACGTTCTGTTCGGTGAGGCCGGCCTGCTTGCCGATCCGCTTCAGCACTTCGGTGGTCTTGGCCCCAGCCCACTCGTTCTGCTGCTTGAACAAGAGATCGACTACCGCGAAATATTTGCCCGCGTCGGTCTTGGCGATGCAGCGCGCCAGCATCGAGCCCGCCGCCGCCTTGATGTCGAGCGGGAACTCCCGGAACACGAAGCGGATCTTGCCGGTATCGATGAACTCCGACTTGATCTTGGGAAACACTTGCTCGGTGAAAGCCGCGCAATGCGGGCAGGTCATCGAGGCGTATTCGGTGATGGTGACCGCGGCGTCGGCCGGGCCGATCGCCATATCCGGCAGCGACACCGGCTTGGCAACGTCGGCGGCCCCTTGCGCCAACGCGTCGCCGATCAGCCGCAGCGGCGAAAGGCCGGCGAGGGCGGCAAGTCCGGTCAGGGACAGGGCGGCAGTGAAAGCGCGGCGCGTGATAGTGATCAACGGTCTGCTCCAAAATCGGCGGGTAAGCGGTCCAATAACAAGTGTTGGCTAGCTTGAAACGACAAATGTGGCAATGGCAGGCCACGGCCTCCAACCGCCGGAAGGCTCAATTTCGCTTGATTGATGCGCCGAGCCGGGCCAGCGCCGCGCGCAGATCGTCATCTTCCACCGAGGTGAGCGTCGCCGCTACCTTCGCCACGCTGGCGGCATCCGGGGCTTTTACGGCCTTGCGCGGCTTCGGGCGCGACAGCGGCGCCTGCCGCAGTGCCAGCCGCCCGACCGCGTTCCAGCCCAGGAAGCGGTTGACCCGCTGCAGGATGGCGTCGGAAGCGTGCTGGATTTCCAGCGCCATCGGGCCGTCGACCCGCAACACCAGCGTGGCCGGTTCCTGCGGCTGGCCTTCCACCGGCCGAGGCCACTGCATCTTCAGGGGCTGGGAGTGGGCGGCGATTTCGGCCCCCGCGATTTCGGCCCAGCGCGTCACCAGTTCGCGGGCGGCAAATCCCTGCTTGGCATAGGCGTCGGAAAACACGTCGCTGAGCAGGACGGAAAGCGGTTTGGCGCTGATGAAGCCGGGTTTTGCCATGAGGGCTTATATCACCCGGTGTGGTGTGAACGGAACCACCCAGGTGTCATGGCCGGGCATAGCCGTCCGAAGGACGGCGTCGCTACCGCTCGCCTATGCCCGGCCATCCACGTC
>JAQGJF010000778.1 GCA_028290765.1 Tardiphaga sp. | reverse complement strand
CGACGCCGCGGTCGAGGGCGCCATGGTCTCGAAATACCGCAACATGGGCCAGACCTGCGTCTGCGCCAACCGGATCTATGCGCAGGACAAGATCTACGACAGCTTTGTGGAAAAACTCTCGAACAAGGTCGCGGCGATGAAGATCGGCGACGGTACCGAGCAAGGCGTAGTGCAGGGCCCGCTGATCAATATGGATGCGGTCGACAAGATCGAAAAACACATCGCCGACGCGGTCAAGCACGGCGCGAAAATCGTCACCGGCGGCAAACGCCACGCGCTCGGCGGCAGCTTCTTCGAGCCGACCGTGCTCTCCAATGTGCAGCCCGATGCGCTGGTCGCGCAGGAGGAAACCTTTGGCCCGCTGGCGCCGGTGTTCCGCTTCAAGGACGAGGCCGACGTGATCGCGATGTGCAACAACTCGCCGTTCGGCCTCGCGTCCTATTTCTATTCGCGCGATCTCGGTCGGGTCTGGCGGGTGGCGGAAGCGCTGGAATCCGGCATGGTCGGCGTCAACACCGGGCTGATCACCACCGAAGTGGCGCCGTTCGGCGGCGTCAAGGAAAGTGGCCTCGGGCGCGAAGGCTCGCATCACGGCATGGAAGAATATGTCGAGATCAAATACATCATGATGGCGGGGATTTGAAATAGGTCGGCATCTGCGGCGCGGCAACTACGCGCCGCTACCGCCGCAACACCGCGATCATCCGGCTCGCGAAGGCGAGCCGTTCGGCCATCACCGAGATGAAATATGTCAGGAGCTTCTGGCCGAGCGCCGGATGATCCTCCTTCAAGGCCTCGAAATCTTCGCCGCGCAGGACGTACAACACGCTTCCGACCTCCGCCTGAATGGTGGCGGTGCGCGGGGCGCGGGTCACCAGACCCATCTCGCCGACCGTGGTGTAGCGGCCGAGGCTGCGCACCCGCGTGTTGCGGCCTTCGCCGGTCGGGACCATGATCCCGACCCGCCCGTCGAGGATGAAATGCATGGTGTCGGCGGCATCGCCGGAATTGGCGACGATCTCGCCCGCCGCGAATTCGACGCGCTGACAGCGGCGCATCAACTCATCGGCATCGTCGGCGGTTCGTAGGATTTTTTCGAACCAGTCGCGCAACGAGCTTTCTTCCTGCGCCAGCCCGCGATGCCGGTCGATCACCTCGTTCTCGCACCATTCCAGCGCGTGATCCAACTCGTCCACGAGGCTCATGTCGTCGGAGATGAACTGGCTGGAGCGCAGGGTCTTCTCGGCGGCGGGCTGCAGATTGACCAGCAGCAGCCGGATGCCGCGCTCATGGGTGGTCCGCTTGATCTGGGCGAAGGAGTGCGCCGCCGATGAATCGATGCCGGTGACCAGCTTGAAGTCGAACACCAGATAGCGGCACTCGGGATGACGGTGCAGCATGGTTTTGACGTGCTGATACAGCCGGTTGGCCGAGCCGAAGAACAGATAGCTTTGCAGGTTGAGGCCCTGGATTTCGCGGCCATGTGCGGCCAGCGCCATCTGGTCGTCGAGCGAGCGGTCCAGCGAACTGCGATATTCGGAACCGTCGAAGCCGTATTTGATCGAATTGATGCGGGATGCGGTCAACGCAAAAGTCGCACAACCGATGATCACGCCGATCAGCACCCCGGCGACGAAACCCCATTCCACGATGATGACGATGATCGCGAGCAGCGACAGATAATCCAGCGCCGACAGCCGCCGCCGCGATTCGATGATCCACTTGTTGAGCTGGTCGACGCCGAGATAGAGCAACAGACCGCCGAGAATGAATTTCGGCACGTATCCCAGCAGTTTCGGCTCGACCACCAGCATCAGCGCGGAGATGACCGCGACGGTCATGCCGGAAAGCCGCGAGGTGCCCCCGCTGCCGATATTGAGCAGCGATCGGCTGATCGAGATGCAGCTGGCGTAACCGCCGAACGCGCCGGTCAGGATGTTGGCGATGCCGGTGGCATTGAGCTCGCGCTCGAGATCCGCCTCGCGATGGGTCGCGACTTCGACGCCGGTGGTGTTGAACAGCGTGCTGATGGCGGTCACGAAGATCACCGCGATCAGATTGCCGATCAGGTCGGGAAGTGCCCGCCACGGATAATGCGCGGCGTCGACCAGCGTCCATGGCAGCACCAGCCTGGCGTGTGGCGGCGAGGCGAAGGTCCAGCCCATCGCCTGGGCCTCGATCACCGAGATGCCGGCGATCCGAAATCCGAGATGCGCGGCGATGACGCCGCCGATCAGGATGACCGGCAAGGCCAGCGGTCGGCGCGACCGATGCCAGGCCAGATAGAGCGCCAGCGCCAGCGCACAGCCGGCCAGCATTTCGTAGAGCGTCATGCGGTTGGCAAGTTCGCCCAGCGTCGTCCATTGCAGCCGATGGCCGGTAATGACATTGATGGCGCCCAGCACGATCAGCACCGCGGTCGCGCCGAGAAAGCCGCCGATCACCGGATACGGAACATAGCGGATGGCGCGGCCCAGTCGGCTCATGCCGAAGCCGCAAAGCACGAGGCCGGTGACGACGGTGGCGCCCGACAATGTCACCAGTACCGGGCCGAGCAGCGGCGCCGACGGGTTGTTCTGGATAAGGTGCTCGGCCATCGTCGCCGCCAGAATGGCGGTGACGGCGGCGGTAGAGCTGTCGGGGCCGGCGACGGCAAAGGGAAACGAACTTCCCAGCGCCAGCACGGCAGCGGCGATACAGGAGGAAATGAACGTCGCGGCGATGCCGTAGGGCAATAGCGGCGCCAGCGGGCCGGAAAAAATCAGCACCGCATAGGAAAGCCCATAGGTGATGGTGAGAACGCTGGCAACGCTGCCGCCGAAAACGTCGTTCAGCCGGGCGCGCAGGTCCAGATTCGAGTTGAGGCTGGCAGAGCTAGAGGACACGCGGGGGACGTCCATCCGGGGCGGGAATCGAGGGCTGTGGCGAAATCCTGACCCGAGGACTCGCAGCAATTGTCATGCCTGGAACTCTGGTAGACGACAGCCCCGCTTCCGGACAACCATTATTTTATGTCGGCGCATTGTGCATGGAACTTTTTGCGGGCTTCTCGCAAAGCCCCGACACCGGCGACGGTCAGCCTTTGGTGGCCGTGAGTTCGGTGCCGGTGAGGCGGCGATAGGCGTCGAGATAGCGCTTGCTGGTCGCCTCCACCACGCTGTCGGGGAGCGGCGGCGGCGGCGCTTCGCCGTTCCAGCGGCCGGCGCGCCGCTCGGCATCGAGATAATCGCGCAGCGGCTGCTTGTCGAAACTCGGCTGCGGCTGGCCGGGCCGGTAGACGTCCGCCGCCCAGAACCGCGAGCTGTCGGGGGTCATCACCTCGTCGATCAGGATGATCCGGCCCTCGGCATCGCGGCCGAATTCGAATTTGGTGTCGGCGATGATGATGCCCTGCTCGCGGGCGATCGCTTCGCCTTGGGTGTAGACGGCGCGGCTCATGCTCTCCAGCGTGTGGGTCACCTCGTCGCCGAGCACCTCGCGCATCCTCGTGATCGTGATGTTTTCGTCGTGACCGGTCGCTGCCTTGGTGGCCGGGCTGAAGATCGACGGCTCGAGTTTCGCGCTTTCGAGCAGGCCCGGCGCCAGTCTTTCGCCGGCCAGCGTGCCGGCCTCCGCATATTCCTTCCACGCCGACCCCGTGAGATAGCCGCGGATCACGCACTCGATCGGAAACACTTGCGTGCGCCGGCATAGCATCGCCCGCCCGGCGATGTCGGCGCGATGCCCCTTAAGCGCCGGCACTTCCGCCATGATCTCGTCGGTGTCGGCGCTGATCAAGTGGTGCGGCACCACGCCGCCGAGCTGGCGAAACCACCAGGCGCTGATCTGGGTCAGCACCGCGCCCTTCATCGGAATGGTTTCCGCCATTACCACGTCGAATGCGCTGATCCGGTCGGTGGTCAGGAGCAGCAGCCGCTCGGCATCGACGGCGTAGATATCGCGGACCTTGCCGCGTCCCAGCCGTTGCAGGGGAAGGTCGCTGCTGAGCATTGTCGTCATGGATCAAACTCTTTCGAAAGCATCGCCGTTCCGGCGGTGTGCCAGCGGCCAAACGGGAAACGATGAGGCGTGTTATTCCGGCAGCGGAATGAATTCGTGTTCGTTGGGCACGTGGTCGAAGCGGCCGCTCTTCCAGTCCTGCTTGGCCTGCTCGATCCGCTCCTGGCTGGAGGACACGAAATTCCACCAGATATGGCGCGGTCCCTCCAGCGCGTCGCCGCCGAGAAACATCATGCGGGTGTTGCGAAGCGCGCGGACCGTGATGCGGTCGCCGGGCCGGAAGATCAAGAGCCGCGGCCCTTCATAGCGGTCACCGGCGATCTCGATCTCGCCGTCGATCACATAGATCGCGCGCTCCTCGTGGTCCGGATCCAGCGGCACGCTGGTGCCTTCCTCGGCGGCGACCTCGACGTAGAACCATGGCGACACCATCTTCACCGCGGAGGATTTTCCGAATGCGCTGCCGGCGATGATCCGCGCGGTGAAACCGCCGTCCGCGACCACTGGCAGGCTTTCGGCGGCGTAGTGCTGGAACGACGGCGCGATTTCCTCGGAGCCCTTGGGCAGCGCGATCCAGCTTTGCAGGCCGAGCATCTTCTGGCCGTCGCGGCGCTGCACGTCCGGCGTGCGTTCGGAATGGGCGATGCCGCGGCCGGCGGTCATCAGGTTCATGGCGCCGGGCTGGATCTCCTGGATGTTGCCCTCGCTGTCGCGGTGCATGATGCTGCCGTCGAACAGATAGGTGACAGTGGCGAGACCGATATGCGGATGCGGGCGGACGTCCATGCCCTTGCCGGAGACGAATTGCACCGGTCCGAAATGATCGAAGAAGATGAAGGGGCCGACCATCTGCCGCTTGCCATGCGGCAGCGCGCGCCGCACTTCAAATCCGTCGCCGAGGTCGCGGGTGCGCGGCACGATCACCAGTTCCAGCGCGTCGCAGGATTGCGGGTCGCCGAGGATCGGATCGTTGGTGGGCTGCCAGCTCATGATGTCTCCGTGGAGTTTCCACCGCATCATAGCAGCAACTGGGCGGCGGCGTCCAAGGGGCGTCCAAGGCCGGAAATGTCAAAACAATGCGCGTCGCTCCGGCCAACGGAGGGCGCGCTCGCTGAAAATAAAACAAAAAAACCCGGCGGTTTGCGGGTCGATGCAAACCGCCGGGTCGATCGGCGCGCCAGACTTGCCGGCGGCTGCTTCTTACAACGGCTTGATCTGGACCTTGCGGAACTTGACCACGCCGGCGCCGTATTGCAGCGCGAACGGCCCTTCGGCGTGCTTTGAGTCCTGCACGTCGGCGGTCTTTTCGCCATTCAGCACGATGACCAGATGCGGGCCCTGCGCGGTGATCTCATAGGTGTTCCACTTGCCGGCGGCCTTCGGCATCGGATTGACCTTGGCCACGTCGACGATGGCGCCGGTGCCATAGGTCGGGTCGGGCCGCTTGTCGAAGATGTTGACCTCGTAGCAGACCTTGGAGTCGATCACCTTGGTGGTGTCGCAGCGGATGAAGATGCCGCTGTTGGCTTCCTCATCGGTCCAGAACTCCGCCTTGATCTGAAAATCCTTGTAGGCATTTTTGGCGACGAGGTAGGCGTTGTCCTTGCCCGGCGTGCCAGCGGTGAGCTTGTCGGCGACGAGCACGCCGTCCTTGAATTCCCAGTTGGCTTCGCCGACGCGGTCCCATTCGCCCATCTTGGTGCTGTCGAGCAGCGTGATCCAACCACCTTCGGACTGGCTCGATGCCGGATGGGAATATTGCAAGGCAGCAAGGCCGATAGCGACGCCGGCCGCGAGCGCAGTGATGCGTTTCATGGTGGTAGCCTCCCTTTGTTATTGTTGAACCGACGATAGCAATGGGACGCGTGGCGTGTAAACCGCCAAACCAGGTTCGTTACGTCACTTTCGTTAAATTGAAACCAATCGAGACTTGCACTAGAACCGCTGCGAACCTGTGGCCAGAGCTGACATGATGCTGCTTACCACACTGGATATCGCGCTCCGCGCCGGCACGGCGGCGCTGTTGCTGTTGCTTGCGGCGTTGCTGGTGCGTGATTTCAGTGGTGCGGTATCGGGGCGGCTGGCCATTGCCCTTGCCTTGGGATCCGCCGCCCATGCGGTGAGTTCTGCGGCGGGATTCGATATGCCGGTCACGCCGTGGCGGGCGCTGCTGATTGCGCTATCGACCGGAAATGTCGTGGTGCTCTGGCTGTTCGCCAAGGCGCTGTTCGACGACGCCTTCGAGTTGCGCTGGTGGCACGCCTTGCCGTGGGCCGCGGTGGCCGGCATCAGCCTGGCCAATTGCCTGCTGTTCGGTCCCGCGCCGGCGACAGATTTCCGGATCTTGGGCACGGGCATCAATTCGATCGTCATGAGCCTGATCGCCCTGAGCTTCATCGCACTGGCAGTGGGCCAGACCGTTGCGTCGTGGTCGATCGACCTGGTCGAGAGCCGCCGCCGTCTGCGGGTTTTCATCGTCGCCGCCGCGGCAGTCTATGGCGCGGCGAATGCCATCGTGCAGTTGCTGATGGCCGGCAACGGTTCGCCGGGGTTTGTGAACACCACGAATGCGGCCGTGCTCGCCGGCGTCGTCGTGGCGATCGCGGGTTCGTTGCTGCGCGTCAACGGTGAGGATGTGTTCTCGTTGCCGCCGGTCACCGAGACGGTGGCCGATGCCGCGGACCGCACCATCGGCATCAAGGCCGACGCTCCGAATGTCGCCGATCAAAAACTGATCGATGCGCTGACGCGGCTGATGGCCGACGATCGGATCTATCGCGACGAGCGGATGACCATCGGGACGCTGGCGCTGCGGCTTGCGGTGCCGGAATACAGATTGCGGCGGCTGATCAACCAGCGGCTCGGCTATCGCAACTTCAACGTTTTCCTCAACGATCACCGGATCGCGGAGGCCAAGGCCGCGCTGGCGGATCCGACCCAGGCCGAGGTGCCCGTCATCACCATCGCGATGGATGCCGGATTTCAATCGCTCGGTCCCTTCAACCGTGCCTTCAAGGCGACGACCGGGGTGACGCCCACCGAATACCGAAGGCTCAGGATGGTCGCGGCCTAGCGCGCGACTTGTCGTCGTCGCTTGGTTGTTCACCGTCGATGAGCTGCTGAAACAGCGGTGCAAGGATCTTGATCAGATCGGCTGGCTCGGCCTCGGCCAGGGCGGAAAGGCCGACCATCTGCCGCATCACCTGGAAGCCCGCGACCAAAGAGAGCACCAGCGCCGCGCGCTGCGGTGCCAGGTCTCCGCTCAAAGCGGCGGCCACCACCTTCTGATGCCCGTTCTCGATCTGCTCGCGTCCGATTTCCGCGGCACGCTTGCTGGACGCGGAGTGCAGCATGATCAGAAAACCCTCGAGCGGGGTGTCCTCTGTCCTGGTGATGTCGACGAGCGTCGCTGCGATGGTTTCACCAAGTCTGGAAGATTTGAGATTCTGTTGGGTCAGGATGGTCGGCGTGGCCGACGTTGCGGCGATCACTTCGGCGAACAACTGCTCCTTCGAGCCGAAATAGCGATTGACCAGCATCGCGGTCACGCCAGCCCCGGCCGCGATCTCCCGCACGCCAGCCCCGTCATACCCCGCCCGTGCGAAGGCTTGCCGTGCCGAGGTGAGGATCGCCTGGCGGGTAGCAGCGGCATTTCGTCGTCGGGCGGCAGCGGGAGCCTGGATCGCCGGCTTTGATTTTTTCAAGTCTTCACCTGTAGACAAGCTTGATTTGCATAAGTATACAGTTGGAGACATTGGGTGGCAATGACCGGCGGGACAGGTCAGCGCCGCCTGGCAACCGGCGGGAGCAGGTCATGACGGCTGTATGTGCATATTCTGACTTCTTTCAGTTTTTCCGGTCGTGGGTTGCCGATCCACAACGTGTCGCAGCCATCGCTCCGTCGGGCGAATCACTGGCCGGCCTGATGACGCAAGAAATTCGTCCGTCCGACGGGCCCGTTCTCGAACTGGGCGCGGGGACCGGCGTGTTTACGCGGGCGCTTATCGCGCGCGGGATTCGCGAAAGCGATCTCACACTCGTCGAATATGGATCGGACTTCATGCGGGTCCTGCAACATCGATTTCCGCGAGCGAGAGTCTTGTGGATGGATGCGTCGCAACTCGCCAGCTACGATCTGTTCCACGGGGCGAAAGTCGGCGCCGTAATTAGCGGCCTGCCCCTGCTGTCGATGTCGCCCCGCAAGGTCATGTCGATTCTCTCGGGCGCATTCAGTCACCTTCGGCGCAGTGGAAGTTTTTATCAGTTTACCTATGGCCCGCGCTGTCCCGTGCCGCGCCCGATCCTGGATCGGCTCGGCCTCAAGGCCACGCGCATCGGAGGCACCGTCCGCAATCTTCCTCCGGCCGCGGTCTACCGAATCACCCGGCGTCAGCCGATCGGAATTCCACGCCGCTCGTCGGTTCCCGATGTGCGGAAAGCATGACGTTCGAGGCTGACAGGGTTTTCAAACCCGAGCGTGTCAGCCCGTCCCGGATGTTCCGGAATCATTGAAGAATTTCGGATTCGGCGAGCCGTATCAACTTTTCAGCGATGCGGTTTCCGAATTCGGCGAGCCGCCGCCGCTCCGATCCGGCTCTCTCCCGGCACGCCATCATGGCGCACATTGCCGGAGAGAACCGTGACCCGAACAAAAGCATTCATCCTTGTTGGCGTGGCGACGACGTGCAGCGTCCTGGCGCTGACCGCGGTCTGGGCGCGCGATGTGCCGCGGGTCGCGACCGGCTTCGTCGCGCATATCCTGTGCTCCGGAACCTTCGTTTCGGGATTGGATCCGGACCAGGTTTTTTCCGACACCACCGAGGCCATGCCGGGCGTGGGCCTGATCGCCTGGGCGATCGACAGCCGAACCGATCGTACTGTCAAATCCGTGACGACGACGCTGTTCGGCATCGGGCAAAGCCGCGCCGTCTATCGCGACGGGCTGGGCTGTCTGGTCGAAAACGGTCAGGGACCGATCGATGCGTCGCTGCCGCCGGTCAAAACCGCTGGCGCGCCGCTGCTGCCTGAAATCGCCGGACTGTCGCTGGTCGAACCAGCCGATCCCAATCTGCGGCAGGCGCTCGACCGCGCTTTCGCCGAGCGTGAACAACCGCCGTTCCGTCACACCAAGGCGATCGTGGTGCTCAAGGATGGCCGCGTCATCGCCGAGCGCTACGCGCCGGGTTACGGCATCGATACGCCCATTGGCGGGTTCTCGGCGACCAAATCGGTCACCAGCGCGCTGATCGGGATCCTGGTGCGCAAGGGCAAGCTCGCCGCCGGCGAGCCGGCGCCGATCGCGGCCTGGCAGAATCCCGCCGATCCGCACCATGCCATCACCATCGACCATCTGCTCCGGCACACCAGCGGCCTCAAGATGGGCAGTTCGCTCAACGCCTCGCTCGCCGGCGCGTTCGATCCGGTGAACCAGATGAAATATATCGAGCGCGACATGGCAGGGTTCGCCGAACGCGCCGATGTCGAGACCGCACCAGGCACCGTGTGGAACTACCACGACGGCAATTTTCTCGTCCTGTCGCGCATCATCCGTGACGCCGTCGGCGGCCGCGCCGCGGACGTGATGCAATTCGCCCGGCGCGAATTGTTCGATCCGCTCGGCATGCGCAACGTTACGCTCGAATTCGACGCCACCGGGACGCCGGAAGCATCGAGCCAGATGTTCGCCTCGGCGCGCGACTGGGCGCGTTTCGGGCTGCTCTATCTCAACGACGGCGTCGCCGGCGAGCGGCGCCTCCTGCCCGAGGGCTGGGTGCGCTATTCCGCGTTGCCCACGCCCGCCGCCTGGGCCGGCATGGGCGCCGGATTCTGGACCAATCTCGGCGACAGTAAGGGCGCCCGGTTCCGCACCGGCCTCGGCATGCCACGCGACAGTTTTTATGCCAGCGGCGTGCTCGGGCAATATGTCGTCATCGTGCTGTCGCAGCGGCTGGTGATCGCCCGCTTCGGCATTTCAGGAAATCAATACGACATCGAAGGCGTCTCGAAGCTCGTCGCCGACGTCATCGCGTCGTTCGGGCATTGAGCGACAAAACCTTCAGCGCGTGCGCTTCGCTTTCGTGACCTTGGCGGGAGCGCGATCACCCAGAATCTGCCGCAAGGCCTCGATGTTCGGCGAGCCGGCGCCCTTGCGCCAGATCAGGACAGTCTCGGCGCGGTTCTCGCCCTGCGGCAGATGGTGGATCGTCAACCGCTTGCCCTCGGGGAACGTGGTCAGAACGCTTTTCGGCAGCAGCGCGATGCCCATGCCCGCCACCACGCAGCCGAGCATCGCGTGATAGGAGCCGAGCTCGATGGTGCGCTCCGGCATCTCGCCGCGCTTGGTGTACCAGTCCTCCAGCCGCTTGCGATGCGGACAGCCGTTCTCGAAGACGAGGACGGAGCGCGGAAAGCCGCCCTTCCTGCCGATCGACGGATGAGCGGTCGATGAAACGATGACCGGCTCTTCCTCGAAGGCGTGCATCTTGTCGAACGGCGCATCCGCGATCGGTTCGGCGACAAAGGCGGCATCGAGTTCGCCGGCGAGGATCGCCTTGGCCAGGACTTCCGGATTGCCGATCCGAAGCTCCAGTACGACGTCGGGATAGCGCCGGTGAAATTCGTTCAGCGGCCCGGGCAGCCGAACCGCCGCGGTGCTTTCCATCGCGCCCAGACGAAGCACGCCGCGGGGCCGCGGATCCTGCACCGCGTTGCGGGCTTCATCGGCCAGCGCCAGCAGGCGGTCGGCATAGCCGAGCAGGATCTGGCCGCTCGGCGTCAGATGCAGGCGCTTGCCGGCGCGGATAAACAGCGGCGTTGCCAGGTCGTCCTCGAGCTGGCGAATCCGCGTCGTCACATTGGACTGCACCCGGTGCAGCCGCTCCGCGGCGCGGGTGACGCCGCCTTCGCGCACCACGGCGCTGAACACGCGCAGGTCGGACAGATCCATGCATCTCTCCTAGAGAACAAAATCATCAGGATTATTCATTTTATAGGATGATTGTTCGCCGGTAAAGCATGCCCACACCCGCCGCGGTGAGCGGTTCAGGAGGCCGGCATGCGCCACGAGACATTCGAGACCGGGTCGATCGACGTTCGCTCGCTGAGTCCGGCGCAGCGAACCGCCTTGCAGCAGGGCCTGATTCGCGAGGCCCATGCGGCGAGGGGGCGGGCCATGCAGCGGACCTTCATGGGTGTCGTCAGCTGGCTTCGCCGGCTTCCAATCATCGCGATGCGGGCGATCGGCGAGGTCGTTCGCAGCGTGCGGGCCGCCCATATTCGCAGACGGGATCGGCGCGAAGGAGTGGCGCAGCTGCACGCCATGAGCGACTACGAGTTGCGGGACATCGGCCTGTCGCGCTCCGGAATCAGGAACGCCGCTTTATCCGATGGGAGAGACGCGACGTTACGAAACTAGTGCTTCCGCGCCTATTGCCGCCCGAGATGGGTCGCGGTCTCGACCCGATCAAAAGTTTCCAGCGACAGGATCGCATCCGCGAATTTTTCGGCGCGGTTTTGCAGCACCGGACGCGCCAGCTGCAGGAATTTCTGCTGCATCGCCTGCGCATCCGGGAACGACGATGGTTCGCCGGAAGGATCGGCATGGATCAGTTCATGCACGCCGTCGTCGGTGGTGATGGCGACGCGGGCGCCGAACGGATGGCTGCGGCCGGTCTCCAGGCGATCGTCCTGCACCACGTCGAAGCGGTCGGCCAGCGCATTGACGGCGGCGTCGCCGAGCCTCGCATAGTCGTCCCAGCCGAAGCGGCCCTGGTCGAGCGCGACGGCGCCGGTGAAGAACATCGAGAACTGCCCACCGACGATGCTGGTCGGGCGGCGCTTGGTGGCGGCGTCGCCGGTCAGCGTAATGCCGTTGCGGTGCAGGCCGATCTCGACGCGCCTGATCTGGTCCGGCGTGAGATTGTGGTCGCGGCGCATCGCGATCAGCGCATCCAGCGCGGCATGGGTGTAGCGGCAGCTCGGGTAGGGTTTTACGCCGATCTTCATGGTTTCGTAGATCTCGCCTAAACCCGCGACGGCCTTGTCCGGATGCGCGTTGTCGCTGTAGCCGACCAGCAGGCCATGCACGCCTTCGACCGAGGCGGTGGCGCCGATGAAATCGTTACGCGCCAGCGTCGCCGCGATCACGCCATTCATCGCCGCGGCGCCGACCTGGTAGCGCTTGTTCCAGGCGCCGTTGACGAGAAACTGCAGCGAGCCCGCGGCCTGGCTGCCGGAGACGCCGAACGCTGCGATGATCTGCTCCTTGGATAGTCCGAACAGTTTTGCTGCCGCCGCGGCGGCACCATAGGTGCCCGCGGTCGCGGTGGGATGAAAGCCGCGGGCATAATGCGAGGTCGGATCCAGCGCGTTGCCGAGCCGGCAGCAGACTTCATAGCCGGCAACGATGGCGGTCAGCACGTCACGGCCGGACGCGCCGACCAGTTCCCCGACGGCGAACGCAGCGGGCACGACCGGCGCGCTCGGATGCAGCGAAGAATCCGCGTGTGTATCGTCGAAATCCATCGAATGGCCGAGCGCGACATTGAGCAATGCCGCTACCGCCGGGGTCCAGCTTTTGCTGTCCCCGAACACGGTGGACTCGCCGTTGCCGTCGAGCGCTAGGGCCTGCAGCATCTTGAGCAGCGCGGGCGTGGATTCCGCATCGCGCCGGGCGCGAACCGCACTGCCGAGAAAATCCAGCGTCAGGACCTTGGCGCGCTCCACCACCGGGTGCGGGATGTCCTCGAATTTCAGGTTCGCGACATAGGCGGCGAGCGTCGCGGTTTCATCGGCCATGGCAGTTTCCCCGTTCGTTGACGGCAGACTAGGCACCTTGCGGGATGGGTCAAGCCGCGCCGGCGCAGAGGAGGGCGGCAGTTCCACATCGTCTGGATTGAGCCATATTACGGCTAGAGCTTATCGGTTCTGATTAAGGCAGAACCGATAAGCTCTAGATTCTTGTTTTGACGCGTTTTCTTCACGCGAACCGGCATCCACTTCGCTCGAAAACGCTTTAGTCGATATAGATGCCGAGAAAGCTCAGCATGGCCGCGTCGCGCTTCTCGATGCCATCGGTGAGCGCCTTCAACGTGGCGTCGAAGCTCAGCGTGGCATGCTCCAGCTCCCACGTGCCATCATGATCCCATTGGAAACACCAGCCGAAACCTATCCGGGGATTTGACATGCCGAATGTCGTTTCCTTGAGAGCGATGACGTGGTTTTCTGCGGTCGCGGCGGGCGGCATCGAAGCTCGATTTGCAGCATTCCGGAACGAGGCCGATGCTCCCATCCCCAAAACACCTGATTGCCCGGCTGTGGTCGCGAAAGGTCGAACTGGGGCTGGGCTTGCGTGTCACCGTCGCCGCGTTCGGCGCGCTGGCGATTGCGACGGCGCTGGGCCTCAAGCTGCCGCTATGGGCGGTGCTGACCTCGATCATCGTCACCCAGATGAGCGTCGGCCGGTCGCTGAAGGTGACGCGCGACTATCTGGTGGGCACGGTGGGCGGCGCGATCTATGGCGGCGCGGTCGCGATACTGGTGCCGCATTCCGGCGAAGGCGCGCTGCTCGCGGTATTGGTGCTGGCGGTGGCGCCGCTGGCGTTCATCGCCGCCATCAATCCGAGCCTGAATGTCGCCACCGTCACCGCCATCATCGTGCTGCTGGTGCCGACCATGAGTCACGTCAGCCCGCTGGACTCCGCGATCGACCGCGTGCTCGAGGTCGCGGTCGGCGCGATCACCGGCCTGTTGGTATCCTTCCTGGTGCTGCCGTCGCGGGCGCACAGCCAGTTGCGCAACAACGCCGCGCGCGCGCTCGAATTGCTGGCGGCGGTGCTGAATGAATTGCTGGCGGCGCTGACCCGCGGACGGGACAACGACGCCCTGCATCGGCTTCAGGATGGCATCGGTCAGGCATTGGTCGGCCTGAATGCGACCGGCGCGGAGGCCGAGCGCGAACGTGCCGCGCGCCTGTCCTCCGGTCCCGATACCGGACCGCTGCTGCGGACAGTGCTGCGGCTGCGCCACGACGTCGTCATGATCGGTCGCGCCACCGTGGTCCCCTTGCCGATCGATCTGCAGGCGCGGCTGGCCGCGCCGCTGCGGAAAGTCAGCGACGCGATTGACGCCTATCTGCGTGCGATGGCCGCAACGCTGCGCAGCGGCAACGGCGCGCCGGCGTTCTGGCCGGTCCAGGCCGCCCTGCAGGCTTACGCCGCCGAAGTCGCGGCGGTGCGCAGTGAGGGGCTGACCCGCGGACTACCGGGCGACGTGATCGAGCGGTTTTTTGCGCTGGGTTTCTCGCTCGAACAGATACGGCAGAATCTGAAAGACCTGGAACGCTGCGTCGCGGAATGGACGGAAGCCTCCGTCGACGCCGATCACAAGGAAGAAGAGTAAAGCATGATCCCGAAAAGTGGATATCGGTTTTCGGACAAGATCATGCTCAAACAATAAGCTGGAGCGGGATGACGATTCGAAGATAAGTCATCCCGCTCTAGGCGCTCTATTGCCGTGCCTTGAGCGTCTCAAGCGCGCGAAGCCGCAGCCGCTCCGGATCGCGCTCGCCATGAGCTGCGCTGTCGAGAATGCTGGTCGACAGCGATTTCAGGGCGTCCGACGGAATCCTTAAAGGCAGTTCATCGAGGCACAGTTCGAGCGCGGTCGTCATCGCCGCGACGGTTTCAGGTGCATAGGCCTGTGTGCCGCGATCCTCGGCATGGTCGACGGGGGCGAGGGTGGCTTCGCCGCGCATCCGGTCGCCGAGCCGGGCGGCTTCCGCCAGCACGCGCAGATAGATCAGTCCGGCTTCACCCAGCCGGTCCTCATCGGTCTCGCCGGATTTGGCCAGGCCGACAATCCGGGTGGCGAGGCGCTTGCGATTGTCATCGGTGGCGGCATCGTGACCTTCCAGCTCGATGAAGCGATCCCATGCCGCATCGAAGGCCCGCGCCAGCGCGGCCTTGGTTTCGTCGTCGTGGAGATTTGAATCGCTGAACGGCACCTGGATCAACCAGCCGCGGGGCCCGAAGTTCCGCTCTCAGCCTGCCACTTGTCGCAGCATCGAGCGGACGATCAGCCGGTGAAACGGCAGGATGATCGCCAGATAGGCCCGGCCGAGCCAGTTGTGCGTCAGAACCACGGTCGTGGCGGTGACGCTTTGACCGGCGCCTGAGCCCGCGACCTCCACCACCACGCGAAAATCCAAATGGCGGTCGTTGAGGCCGGCGACGATCCGCTGCGGCGTTTCGCGGAGCACGGGAAAAAATCCGACGCGGTCGGTGGCGGCTCGTCGCGCGGTTTCCGCGGTCTTCAGCCCGAAAGGCGTCACGAACAGGTCGCGCAGCGCCATCAGCGACCGGATCCAGCGCGGCTGGTGCTGCAGCATTTTTTCCGCGGCCCGACGCGCATCGAGCGCTGCACCGGGGATCGTGACGCTGTAAGCATCGATGAACTGCGCGCCGGCCAGCAGCGTGCTGGCTTCGGCGTCGGGGATGGCGGTATGAACACTGATATCGGTCATGCCGGCTAGCCTACACCTCTTTCGCCCGATCTCCGCATTCGCGTCCGTCATGGCTGCACCGACATTGCCGGCCTACATCAGCTTGCGTTTTCGCGACTGGCCGATGAAGATCGTCTGAATTTGCGGGAGGAAGTGCCTTGCCCCATGACCGATCCACCGTCGAAGCGGTGATCCAGCATTATTTCGACGGCCTGTATGAAGGCGACGCCGACAAGCTCGGCGCGATCTTCCATCCCTCGGCGGATCTGCGCTGGCAGGACAAAGGCCAGTTGCAGGTGCTGACGGTACCCGACTGGCTCGACCGTGTTCGAAAACGACCCTCCGCCAAGGCCGAGGGCCAGGCGCGCGACGATTTCATCGTCACCATCGATCGTTCCGACGCGGCGACGGCCTTCATCAAGGTGCGCTGCCAATTGCCGCCGCGCTATTTCACCGATTATCTGGTGGCGATGAAACTCGAAGACGGCTGGCAGATCGTCTCCAAGGCTTATCGGCTCGATATGCGATGATCGCGCGCTGCCTCAAAATTGCGCCTGCGCCTAACTAAGCGGCAAGTATTATTTCCCGAAATTCTAGCCGGCTGCATTGATTTGCGCGATCGGCTGGGTTCATTTCTCCAGGCTTGAACGATGGTTTCGCGGAACCCGTCGTGTAAACCGGAGAACGATCGATCATGGCCGCTTTCGACACCGTCATTCGTCATGGCACCATTGCCACCGCAAGCGAGACATACCGGGCCGACGTGGCGGTCAGAGGTGGCCGCATCGTCTCGATCGGCGAAGAGCTGACCGATGCCGACGAGATCGTCGATGCGACCGGCATGCTGGTGCTGCCGGGCGGCATCGACAGCCACGTCCATATCTCGCAGCCGTCCGGACCCGGCATCGTGATGGCGGATGATTTTGCCAGCGCGACCCGGGCCGCGGCGTTCGGCGGCAATACCTTCGTGATGCCGTATTGCCTGCAGGCCAAGGGACAGCCGCTACGGGAAGCCCTGAAGGATTATCACGCGCTCGCCGAGCACAATTGCCATGTCGATCATTCCTTCCATCTGATCATCGCGGATCCGACGGACAGTCTGCTTGGGCAGGAACTGCCCGCGCTTGTGGCGGATGGTTACACCTCGCTGAAAATCTTCATGACCTATGCCGACCTCGCCTTGAGCGATTTTCAGATCCTCGGCGTTCTCTCGGTGGCGCGCGAGACCGGCGCGCTGGTCCAGGTGCACGCCGAGAACTACGACGCCATCCGCTTCCTGGCCGACCGGCTCGAACGCGCCGGCAACACCGCGCCGTATTTTCACGGCAAATCGCGGCCCATCGCGGTGGAGCGCGAAGCGACCCATCGGGCGATCTCGCTGGCCGAATTGATCGACGTCCCGATCGTGGTCGTCCATGTCTCCAACCGCGAGGCGATGGAGGAAATCCGGCGGGCGCAGATGCGGGGATTGAAGATTGTCGGCGAAACCTGCCCGCAATACCTGGTCCTGACCGAAGACGACATGAAGGGTCTGGGAATGGAGGGCGCCAAGTATGTCTGCTCGCCGCCGCCCCGGGACCTCGCCAGTCAGCAGGCCTGCTGGGAGGGTCTGCAGCAGGGAATCTTCACGCTGTTTTCCTCCGATCATTGCCCGTTCAGGTATGAGGATGAGACCGGCAAACTCCATCCGAACGCCCGAACCAGCTTTCGCTGGGTCCCCAACGGCATTCCCGGCATCGAGACCCGGCTTCCGATCCTGTTTTCGGAAGGCGTCAGCAAGGGACGCATCACGCTGAACCAGTTCGTGGCGCTGACGGCCACGAACCATGCCAAGACCTACAAATTGGCCGGCAAAGGCTCGATCGCCATCGGATATGACGCCGACATCGCCATCTGGGACCCCAAGCGCACCGCGACCGTGTCGCAGGCGAAGCTGCATCACGGCGCCGATTACACGCCTTACGAAGGCCTGGAAGTGACCGGTTGGCCGATCGCCACGATGTTGCGCGGCCGCTTCGTCACCCGCGACGGCAAACTCGTCGGCAGCAAGGGCGACGGCCGCTATGTCAGCCGCGGAACGCCGTTCGAGGCTCTGCCGTCGCTGTGATTAGTCCCTGACGACCCGCACGGCGCCGCGCGCGGCGCTGGTTGTCAGCGCGGCATAGGCCTTGAGCGCGGTCGAGACCTTTCGGCTCCGCTTGGCCGGCTTCCAGGCGGCCGCGCCCCTGGCCTGCATCGTTTCCCGGCGCCGGGCGAGAATCGTGTCGTCGACCACGAGGCGAATGGAGCGGGCTGGAATATCGATCTCGATGCGATCGCCTTCTTCGACGAGGCCGATCAATCCGCCTTCCGCGGCTTCGGGCGAAATGTGGCCGATCGACAGGCCGGAGCTGCCGCCCGAGAAGCGGCCATCGGTGACGAGCGCGCAGCTTTTGCCGAGGCCCTTCGATTTCAGATAACTCGTCGGATACAGCATCTCCTGCATACCGGGACCGCCGCGCGGCCCTTCATAGCGGATCAAGACCACGTCGCCCGCCTTGATCTTGTTGGTCAGGATGCTGTCCACGGCGGCGTCCTGGCTCTCGAAGATCCGTGCCGGCCCCTCGAATTTCAGGATGCTGGCGTCGACACCGGCGGTCTTCACGATGCAGCCGTCGTCGGCGAGATTTCCGGACAGCACGGCAAGGCCGCCGTCGACCGAAAAGGCATGCGCCACGTCGCGGATGCATCCCGACGCGCGATCGGTGTCGATGTCCTCGAACCGCCGCTCCTGGCTGAAGGCGGTTTGCGTCGGCACGCCGCCCGGCGCGGCTTTGTAGAAATTCCGTACGCTTTCGCTCTGGGTCCGGCGGATATCCCAGCGGTTCAAGGCTTCTTCCATCGACGTCGCGTGCACGGTGGGCAAATCGCGGTTGATCAGGTTGCCGCGGTCGAGTTCGCCCAGGATGGCCATCACGCCGCCGGCGCGATGCACGTCTTCCAGATGCACGTCGGGAACAGACGGGGCGACCTTGCAGAGCACCGGCACGCGGCGCGACAGCCGGTCGATATCCTGCATGGTGAAGGCGATCTCGCCTTCATGGGCCGCCGCCAGAAGATGCAACACGGTATTGGTCGAACCGCCCATGGCGATATCGAGCGTCATGGCGTTCTCGAAGGCCCGGAAGCTGGCAATGTTGCGCGGCAGGGCGCTCTCGTCATCTTGTTCGTAATAGCGGCGCGCCAGGTCGACGATGAGATGGCCGGCCTCCACGAACAGCGCCTTACGGTCGGCATGGGTCGCCAGCACCGATCCGTTGCCGGGCAGCGCCAGGCCCAGCGCCTCGGTCAGGCAGTTCATCGAATTGGCGGTAAACATGCCCGAGCAGGAGCCGCAGGTTGGACAGGCCGAACGCTCGATTACCGCCACCTCCTCATCGGTATAGCTGTCATCTACCGCGACGACCATCGCATCGACC
>JAQGJF010000449.1 GCA_028290765.1 Tardiphaga sp. | reverse complement strand
GGCATCGTCCGCGAGAGCGTCAAGCCGATGGAGAAGATCGAAGGCATCCGCATCCTGCATGTCGACGGGCTGAACGGCTCAGGCTCGGGCGGCGGCGGCCGCAACGCCACCGACGAGGTGCTCGATTCGGCGCTGCGTTATCGCGTCCAGGCACCGCTGATCGATTCGGTACTGTCCGAGATCGGCATCGAGGGCGGCAGCCTTTCGAAGATGCAGGGCCTGATCCGCGAGGCCCGCGACCTGCAGGGCATCCGCCAGGGAGTTGCGAAGGAGTCCCCGCCGGCGTCCGGCGGCGCGCCCGACGCACCCACCGGCGGCAGCGCTTCGCCGCGCAAGAAAGGCTGAGGACCCATCATGGCGCGCGTCTATGTTTCCAGCGTGATCAACGGCCGATCCGACCGGGTCTGGGCGCGGGTGCGCGACTTCAACGGCCTGCCGAACTGGCACCCGGCCATCGGCGAAAGCCGCATCGAGGGCGGCGAACCCGCCGACAAGATCGGCTGCGTGCGCGATTTTCGGCTGCGCAACGGCGACCGGATTCGCGAAAAACTGCTCGGCCTCTCCGACTACGAGATGTTTTGCACCTATTCGATTCTGGAATCGCCGATGGGCGTGGAGAACTACGTCGCCACGCTGCGGCTTACACCGGTTACCGACGGCGAATTGACCTTTGTCGAATGGACCGCCGAGTTCGACTGCGCGCTCGACCGCGAAGCCGAGTTGGTCACCAATATCGGCACCGGCGTGTTCCAGGGCGGATTCGATGCGCTCAAGCGCGCGTTCGGGGGCTGAGCATGCCGAGGGTCGTCAAAAGCACGATCATCAATGCGCCGACCGACCGGGTCTGGAGCGTGCTGCGCGATTTCAACGGTCACGACCGCTGGCATCCCGCCGTCGCCACCAGCGCCATCGAGCGCGGTTATTCTTCCGACAAGATCGGCTGCGTCCGCCGCTTCAAGCTCGCCGATGGCGGCGAGCTGCGCGAGCAGCTGCTGGCGCTGTCCGACCTCGAACAGAGCTTCAGCTACTGCCTGCTGGATACGCCGATCCCGCTCTTTAATTACGTCGCCCATGTCCGGCTGCTGCCGGTCACCGACGGCGACCGCACCTTCTGGCATTGGGAATGCCGCTTCACCACCCGGGCCGGCGAGGAAGCCCGGCTGGTCGCGATGGTCGGCGAACAGATCTACCAGGCCGGCTTCGACGCCGTCCGCCGGCAGGTGAGCGAGGCCGCATGACACGGGAAAACGCACCATGCCCGTGAGCGTGAAGAATTTTGCAACCATCCCCGAGGCCGCGGGTGCGCTGACGTCCGACCGCACCGCCCGCTATATCGGCGGTGGCACGCTGGTGATGCGCGCCCTCAACGAGGGCGACCTGTCGTTCTCGACCATCGTGCGAACCCAGGACCCGGGTCTTCGTACCATCCGGGCCAGCGGAGGGCGCATCACCATCGGCGCCGGCGTCACGCTGGCGCAGATCCTGCGCGAACGCGATCTGGCTTTCCTGCATGCGACGGCGCGCTCGATCGGCGGCCCGGCGGTGCGCAACATGGGCACGGTGGGCGGCAATCTGTTTGCGCCGGCCCCGTTCGGCGATCTCGCCGTCGCGCTGCTGGCGCTCGACGCCACGGTTTCGGTGCAGGGTGGCTATGGCACCCGCGACATGGCGCTGGAGGAGTTTCTCGCCGGGCGCGACCGCGCCGCCGGCTCGGTGGTGATCAGCGTGTCATGCGAACGGCCGGCCAGCCCCGAGGCGTTTCGCTATCGCAAGATTTCGCGGGTCAAGCCGAAGGGCGCCTCGGTGATTTCGCTCGCCGTCCATGTGCCCAATGTGGGTGGACGGGTGTCGGGCGCCCGCATCGCCTATGGCGCAATGGCGCCGACCGCGATCCGTGCCAAGTCGGCCGAACGTGCGCTGGAAGGCCGCATGCTCGACGAGTCCGGGATCGCCGCGGCCGTCGCTGCCGCGTCCGAGGGAACTGCGCCGGCCACCGATGCCATCGCCAGCGCCTGGTACAGGCGCGAAGTCGTCGGCGTCCATCTGCGCCGTTTGTTGCTGGGCCAGGAAGTCTGAGGGAGATCGGAGTCATGGCCAAAACGGCTTTGCAATTCAAACACAACGACCGCGAGGTCGCGGTCTTCGTCGAAGGCGGCGCCAGCCTGCTCACGGCGCTGCGCGACGGCATCGGCGATCACTCGCCCAAATTCGGCTGCGGCCAGGGCGGCTGCGGCGCCTGCACCGTGCTGGTCGACGGCGAGGCGCATCTGTCCTGCGTCACATTGGCCGAAATGGTCGAGGGCCGTTCGATCCAGACCGCCGACGGCCTCAAGACCGGCGCGGCGCTGCATCCGCTGCAGCAGGCCTTCATGGATAATTTCGCGGCGCAGTGCGGCTATTGCACGCCCGGCATGCTGATGGCGGCCAAGGCGCTGCTCGACCACAACCCGCAGCCTTCGCGGCAGGACGTGATCGACGGCATCGCCGGCAACATCTGCCGCTGCACCGGCTATGAGCCGATCATCAACGCCATCCTCTCCGCCGCCGCCGGCGGCGCGGCCCGACGCGCCTGAAGGAATCCTCGCCATGTTCGAGCTTCGCAAGGATATTTTCGCCGACGAACGCGACGACAATCTCAAGGAAATCGGCAAGGGCACGCAGCGCCAGGACATGCTCGGGCATGTCACGGCGACCTCGACCTATTTCAACGATCACAAACTTCAAGGCATGCTGCATCTCAAGGTGCTGCGCAGCCCGCACAGCCATGCGCGGATCCGGCGCATCGACGTCGCCGAAGCCGAAAAGATGCCTGGCATCCGCCGGATCATCCGCGGCGCCGACGTACCGCGCAACCTCAACACGCTGCTCAGCCTGATCAATTTCGGTATCGACGACGAACCGACCTTGGCCGTCGACAAGGTGCGCTACAAGGGCGAGCCGATCGTGGCGGTGGTGGCCGACAGCCACCGCGAGGCATTCGAGGCGCTGGCCAAGATCCGCGTCGATTACGAGCCGCTGCCGACGGTGTTCGACGTCGAGGAGGCGCTGAAACCCGGCGCGCCGGTGGTCAACGAGACCTATCCGACGAACAGTTTTACCTTTCACGAGAAGTACGACCACCAGAAACTGCGCTTCGGCGATGTCGAGCGCGGCTTTGCGCAGTCGGACCACGTGCTCGAACAGCGCTACCAGATGTCGCCGATCGAGCATGCGCCGACCGAGACCAATGGCTCGATCGCCGCGCCGGACACCAATGGTCGCTATGTCGTCTACACCTCGACCCAGGCGCTGTTCTTCTCGCTGGACACCAGCGCGAAAATCCTCGACGTGCCGTCCAACACGCTGCATTTCATCGGCGGCACGGTCGGCGGCGGCTTCGGCGGCAAGGTCGACACCATGACCGAGCCGTTGGCCATTCTCGGCGCCATGCTGACCGGCCGGCCGGTGCGCTATATGTTCGGCCGCGAGGAGGAGATGCAGTTCGGCTCGCCGCGCGGCGCCGAGCGCATCTACATCAAGGACGGTATAAGACGCGACGGCAAGATCCTGGCGCGCCAGGTGCGCGGCTATTTCGACAGCGGGGCCTATACGCGACTCTCCAGCTACGCCGTCATCAAATGCGTCGCGCATCTGCCGGGACCTTACACGATTCCCAACGTCCATTCCGACGTATTCTGCGTCTACACCAACCGGGTGCCGGCGACCGCGATGCGCGGCTTCGGCGTCACCGCAATGGATTTCGCGCTGGAATGCCAGATGGACAAGCTGGCACATCTGGTCGGCATGGATCCGATGGAGTTCCGGATCCTCAACGCCTATCGCGACGGTGACATGAAGGCGCATCGGCGCATCGCCAAGAACACGGCGCTGATCGAATGCGTCCAGGTTGCCGCCGAAAAGGCCAAGTGGAAAATCGGCGAAGAATATAAGCGCGCTTCCTCGCTCAAGGACGGCGGCGGCGAGCGCGCGGAAATCCCGCTGACGCCGCGCGATCCGGGCTCGACGGCGACGCGGCCGGCGGTCGCGGCGCAGCAACGCACCAGCTACGACCGCGGCCTGACGCCGCCCGAACCGCCGCGTGCGCCGCCGCCACCGTCGCCCCCACCGCCGCCCGCGGCACCGCCGTCGAGCTCGCACGGCGCGACGCGGTTTTCATCGGTATTCGGAAGGACGCGCTGATCAACGCCAAGCAGCGCGGCCGAGGCATGTCCTCGAAGAATTATCCGATCGGCATGAATCTGGGTGGCGATCCCAGCCAGGCCCTGGTGCATTCCAACCCGAGCGGCAAGTTCACCGTGGCGCTGTCGTCGATCGATCTCGGGCAGGGCATGAAATCGGTGACGCGGCAGATCTGCGCCGAGACGCTCGGCGTACCGGTCGAGGACGTCTATGTCGACACCGCCGATTCCGACACCGGCCCGCACTGCATGGGCAGCTTTGCCTCGCGCGGCACCCACCGCGTCGGCAACGCCGTGATCGCCGCCGCCACCGAGGCGCGCGGCGTCATGATGGAGGCAGCGGCCGAGGAACTGGAGGTCAATGTCGCCGACCTCGAGACCGACGGGCGCGGCAACATCCACGTCAAGGGCGCGCCGCACCGCTCGATCTCGACCAAGGACGTCGCCATCGCCGCACAGTTCAAGCAGGGCCGCACCATCTCCGGGCGCGGCATTTTCCTGGTGCCGCTCTCGACCGTCGATCCCGAAACCGGCGAGATGTCGCCCGCGACCTGCTACGCCCACGCGTGTCTCGTCGCCGAAGTCGAGGTCGACGACGAGACCGGCGAAGTGTCGATGATCAAGATGGACAGCGCCTATGAACTGGGCCGCGCGCTCAACCCGCGCATGGTCGAGCAGCAGCTGGTTGGCGGCGCCTGGATGGGCGTGAGCCATGCGCTGTTCGAGACGCCGGAGCCGTATTATCCCGACATCAGCCACGGCCCGCGCGACTTCACCGAATATCTGATGCCGGGACCCGGCGACATCTGCCCGCACGACATCGCCGTGCTGGAACGTCCGGCGCCGGACGCGCCGTTCGGCGGCAAGGGTCCGGGCGAGATGTGCGCCAATCCGGTGTTGCCGGCGGTCGCCAACGCCATCTTCAACGCGGTCGGGGTGCGCATCGACGAACTGCCGATCACGCCGGAAAAAGTGTTGCGCGCGATCCGCGCCCAGGGCGGCGCCAAGCCGCAGGCGCGGCGGTAGAGATCATGGCGGTTCGCTCCAACATCGTCGGCATCGACAGCCCGGAGGCGCTGGAGCGGGCGCTGCGTTCGGCCTATTACCTGGCCGACGAGGCGATCGCGACCTCGGCCTATCTGGCGCTGGCGCTCGGCAAGCCGCTGCTGCTGGAAGGCGCGCCCGGCGTCGGCAAGACCGAAGCCGCCAAGGCGATCGCCGCGGTGCTGGCGCGAAAACTGATCCGCCTGCAATGCTACGAGGGCATCGACGCATCCGCGGCGCTGTACGAATGGAACTATCCGCGCCAGATGCTGGCGATCCGGCAGGCCGGCGACGAGAGCATCGACATCTACGGCGAGGCGTTTTTGATCGAGCGGCCAATGCTGGCGGCGCTACGTGCGCCGGATTCGACCGTGCTGCTGATCGACGAAATCGACCGCTCCGACCAGGAATTCGAGGCGTTCCTGCTCGAATTCCTGTCCGACTTCCAGATCTCGATCCCCGAACGCGGCACGGTGCGCGCCACCGAGCGGCCGGTGGTGATCCTGACCTCCAACCGCACCCGCGACTTGCACGAGGCGCTGCGGCGGCGCTGCGTCTATCACTGGATCGACTATCCGGATGCCGAGCGCGAAGCCCGCATCGTGATGCTGCGCGCTTCAAGCGTGGCCGAAGCGACGGCGCGCGCGGTGGTCGCGGCGGTCGGCAGGCTGCGGCGTGAGCCGCTGAGCAAGGCGCCGGGCATCGCCGAGGCGGTCGACTGGGCGGAAGCCGCCACGCTGCTGCATCAAGGCGGCGCCCGCTGGCCCGATGCCTTCCGACGCGCGATCGGGGTCGCGCTCAAGGACGAGGAAGATCTCGCCTTCATCGCACCACGGCTGGACGCTTTAATCGCCGAGTCCGCCGCATGAGCGAATTCGATCCCCTTCCCCGCGCCGCTCGCGCCTTCGTCAATTTCGTGCATCTCTTGCGCGCCAACGGCTTCGCCGTCGCGCCGGAGCAGACGGCCGCATTCCTGTCGGCGATTTCGCTGCTCGGCCCTCGCGATCCCGAGGACATCCGCCGCGCCGGCCTCGCCACGCTGGCGCCGCCACCGGAACGCCGCGCCGCCTATGACGCGCTGTTTCGCATTCATTTCCTCGGCGAGAGCGCGTCCGACCTCGGCGATGCTGACAACGATGACGAGGTGGTACGGGTCCAGGACGACCAGCGCGGCGAGGACGAGCCGCCGATGTCCAATGAGGCCAACGAGTCCGGCCAGGCCGCCACCGGCGCGGAGGCGCTGGTCGAGCGCCGCTTTGCAACGGCCGATCGCGACGAAGCGCTGCGAAGACTGACACGCGAGGCGCCGGCGCGGCTGCCGCGGCGGCGCAGCTACCGGCGCATGCGCGGCCGCCGCGGGCCATTGGTCGACTTGCGCCGCACCCTGCGCGACGCCGCACGCAACGACGGCGAAGTGCTGCGACTGGCGCGGCTGAAGCGCAGCCAGCGCCCGCGAAAGATCCTGCTGCTGATCGATGTTTCCGGATCGATGAAGGCCCGCAGCGAGGATAATCTGCGGCTCGCGCATGCGCTGACACAAGCCTCCCCCCGCATTGAGATCTTTACCTTCGGGACCCGCCTGACCCGGGTGACGCGGCCGCTGCATCTCAAGCGGCGCGAACAGGCGCTGGCCGCGGCCGCGCGGCTGGTCAGCGACTGGGACGGCGGCACCCGCATCGGCGATGCGCTGCAGGCGTTTCTCGCGGTGCCACGGTTTGCCGGTTATGCCCGCGGCGCCGCCGTGCTGATCGTCTCCGACGGGCTGGAGCGCGGCGATCCGTTGGCGATGAGCGACGCGGTATCAAAACTCTCGCGCCGTGCCTGGCGCCTGAGCTGGCTGACGCCGCTCGCCGTGGGAAAGAATTTCAAACCGCAGACCGAAGCCCTGGTGGCGATCTCGCGTTTCGTCGACGACATGGTCGACGGCGGCTCGACACCGGCGATCGTGGATCATGTGCTGGGGCTGGCGAAGGGGAAGGCGGCATGAAGAAAATTGTGCCGCGGCCTTTCAATGGGTCGTCCCTGCGAACGCAGGGACCCATACGCCGAAGCGTCTCGTTCGGGCACTGGGGGAGATACCTTTCTTCCTGTTTATCGCCAGGGGTGATGGGTCCCTGCGTTCGCAGGGACGACGAGTTGAAAGTCAGTGCGCTCGATTCCCCCAACCCCGACCCCTCCCCGCAAGGGGGGAGGGGAGCAGACAACCAATCAGGGCGAATGCCCGCGTCAAAAATTAAAGGGAGAGCCTCATGGCCTTGGAAATCAAGATTCTCGACTACGGCGACATCGAGTTGGAATCCAGCTTTCTGGTGCTCGGCCGTGACTGCGGCCGCACGCGGCGGGTGCTGACGCTGGGGTTTTTGATCACCGGCGGGGCCTATCCGATCGTGGTCGACACTGGCTACCGCTCCAACCAGATCATGGAGACGCTGGGAATGCGCGGGCTGCAGTTCCACGAGAACATGATCGAAAACCAGCTGGCCAAACACGGCGTGCGCATGGGCGACGTGCGCTATGTCGCGCATACCCATCTGCATATCGATCACGCCGGCAAGGACGATCTGTTTCCGATGAACACCACCGTCGTCGTCAACCGCAAGGAGCTGGAATATTCCGTCTCCGGCCTGCAGCACCCGCAATATCCGGCGCCCGACATCAAGCATCTGATCGACCGGCTGCACACACGGCACGCGCTGCGGCTGATGGACCTCGAGATCACCGGCATCGTCGAACTGATCCCCGGCGTCTATCTGGAGGCGGCGGGCGCGCACACCGAGGGCTCGATGAACATCCATGTCCACACCGCCGAGGGCGTGGCGACGATCTGCGGCGACGTGCTCTATGACATCAACGACCAGCTGGTGGAGCCGTTCCGGCAGACCCAGGACGCCGAGCCGCAGACCACCGGCAACCATGGCCTGTCGAAGCGCGCCGAAAAGGGCGCGATCAAGAAGCTGGTCAACAACGCCCGCTTCCTGCTGCCGGTGCACGACCGGCCGTGCAAGGTCGAAGGCGGCGTGGTGACCGGGCGGCTGCAGGATTCCGTGCCCGGCCCGATCGTCCAGTCCTATCCCAAACGCCAATGGTTTCCGGCCTGAGCGACCATGAAGGGATGTTGCGATGACACATGTTGTGGTGAAGCCTGAATTCGAAGCGCTGATCGATCCCTACGCGCCGGTCGGGCAGTTGGGCACCGGCTTTACCTTCACCGAGGGACCGATCTGGCATCCGCTGCAGCATTACCTGCTGTTTTCCGACATGCCGGCGGATGTGCGGCGGCGCTGGGACACGACGCGCGGCGTCGCCGAGGTGCGCAACCCGTCCAACAAATGCAACGGCATGACCTATGACGCCGATCTCAATTTGATCGTCTGCGAGCACGCGACCTCATCGCTGGTGCGCGAACGGCCCGACGGCCGGCGCGAGGTGCTGGCATCGCACTTCGAGAACCGCGAGTTGAACAGTCCCATCGATGTCTGCGTGCGCTCCGACGGCTCGATCTATTTCTCCGATCCGTGGTACGGCCGCATGCCGGTCTATGGCGTCGAGCGCCCGCGCCAACTCGGCTTCCAGGGTGTCTACCGGGTGCCGCCCGGCGGCGGCGCGCCGCAATTGCTGGTCGACCGCTATCTGTTCGATCAGCCCAACGGGCTGTGCTTCTCGCCCGACGAAAAACGTCTCTATGTCAACGACACCGTGCAGACGCTGATCCGGATGTTCGACCTCGCGCCCGACGGGGCACTGTCGAACGGACGCGTGTTCGCCAGTGGCATCCGCTCCTCATCCGAGCCCGGCGTACCGGACGGCATGAAATGCGACGCCCGCGGCCATGTCTGGGTCACCGCGCCGGGTGGCGTCTGGGTCTATGCGCCCTCGGGCGAGTTGATCGGCAAGGTCCGCATGCCCGAACTGGTCGCCAATCTATCCTGGGGCGGCACGGATTTTCGGACCCTGTTCATGACCGCAACCCATTCGGTCTACACGGTTACGACGAAAGTGGGTCCGCGCAACGAGCCTTATATGAGCGCGACCGGCGGCACCGCGCCGTCGTCCTCCGGCGGCGCCGAGCGTTCGGCATCATCTTCCCAGAATCTCCGCATCGATCCGCGGCGCTGCGCGATGATCATCCAGGACATGCAGAACGATGTCATCGGCGAGGCCGGCGCCTTCGCGGATTCCGGCTCGCCGCTTCATGCGCGCGCACAAAACGTCGTCGCCAACATCCGCCGCGTCGCCGACAAGGCCCGGGCGGCCGGGGTGATGATCATTCACGTCTGGTTCGTCGTCGAACCCGGCGCACCGGGCATGACGCTCAATGCGCCGCTGTTCGAAGGTCTGGTCGACAGCAACGCGATGACGCGCGGCAGCTGGGGCGTGGCGCCGGTCGCCGGGCTGGAGCCGCAGGCGGGTGACCTCATTGTCGAGAAGATGCGGATGAGCGCCTGGGAGGGCACGCGGCTGGAAACCATGCTCAAGAGCGGCAAGCGCGACATGATCATCAATACCGGCGCCTGGACCAACATGTCGGTCGAGCACACCGCGCGCACCGGCGCCGACAAGGGCTATTTCATGGTGGTGCCGGAGGACTGCTGCTCGACCATGAACCAGGACTGGCACAACGCCTCGATCAATTTCGCACTTCAGAACGTCTCCATCGTCACCAACGCGGACACGGTCATCGCGGCGCTCGGCTGACGCCGGCGCCCACTTCAGGAGCGGGCAATTGCCGAAGCTCTTTCATCTGCGCGCCTCGCCGCGCCGCGATTCCGCCTCGAGCGCGGGCGCGGATGCCTTCGTCGCACGTTTTACGGAAACCCATCCCGGTTGGGACATCGACACGCTGGACCTGTGGCACGAGAGCCTGCCGGAGTTCGACGGCGCGGCGCTGGAGGCGAAATATGCGCGCGGCGCCGGACGGCCGTTCAACGATCCGCAGCGCGACGCCTTCGCCGTGATCGAGCGCATGGTGGTGCGCCTCGCGATGGCCGATCGCGTGCTGATCTCGACGCCGATGTGGAATTTCGGCGTCCCCTACAAGCTCAAGCAATATATCGACCTGATCGTGCAGCCGGGCCTGACCTTCAGCTTCGACCCCGGCAGCGGCTACGCCCCGCTGCTGAAGAACCGGCCGACGCTGGTCATCCTGGCCAGCGGCAGCGATTTCGTCACCGGCATGAACCGCGGCCGCACCGACATGGCGACGCCTTACCTGCGCGACGTGCTGCGTTTCATTGGGCTGCGCGACCCGCGTTTCGTTGCGATCGGTCCGACCGTCGGTCCGGCTGCACCGGCGCAAGCCGCGCGCGTGGCGGCCCATCGAAAACTGAGCGAGATCGCGCCGGGGTTCTGAACGACCGGGGAGACGGACATGGACGACGTCGAGGGAAAGGGACAGGTCCGGAAACTGCACGGCTGGGTGCTCAGCCCTGAGGAGCGAGGCGCACTGAAACTGGTGCTGCGGTACGAACCGGGACCCGAGGCAGCCGGCGAAGGCGACGCGTTGGTGCAGCTGCTGTTGCCGCCGGAAGCAGCGCTTTATCTGGCGGATGAGTTGAGCCGGCAGGCGCGGCGCACGTTGGAGTCCCGAGCGCGCGAGCATCCGGATCTGGCTTGACTCGCTGCTTTACCTTTCATCGTCCCAATGCATACTGATGTTGACGGAAGAGCCGGCAGTCGAACCTGCTCACCGCAATGAAACGAAAATGAGTCAGGGGAGCGAATTATGGAACCAGGGCGGAGCCGAGGCACCGGACTCGCAGCGGCGCTCAGCAGCGCGCTATTTTTTATGCTGGGCGCATCCAGCTTTGCCGAGGATGCCGGCAGCTATCCCAGCAAGCCGGTCATGAAGATCGTGCCGTTCGCACCGGGCGGCGCTTCCGATTTTGTCGCCCGCCTGATCCAGCCCGGCGTGAGTCAGATCCTCGGCCACCAGATCGTCATCGATAACCGAACCGGCGCTGCGGGCATGATCGGCACCGAGGCCGCCGCACGCGCAGCACCGGATGGAGATACGGCTTTTCTCGGCAATGTCGGGACCATCTCAGTCAATCCCGCCGTCTATGCCAGCAATATGC
>JAQGJF010000746.1 GCA_028290765.1 Tardiphaga sp. | reverse complement strand
GTCGCATCGTTGACCTCCCCGATGAGCCGAACGTCCTCGCCATCGATGTGGGGCTCAAGATGCTTTTTGAAGTAAGCGGTTTCGGCACGCGGTATCTTTGCGGCGATGCGCAGGGGCATTCGGACGGCGCGTGCGATGCGGATGGCGTCTTCCGGTCCTTTCTCGGCTGTCAGGCGGCCGAGAAACGCGAGGTATGATCCTCGGCCATACGACGGCTGAAATAAGTTTGTGGGCAAACCGTGATGGACTGTACCGTACCAATTCGCGTCCGAAAGTGGGAGCCGCTGATTGTCGGAGATCGAAATGAAACCGGCTTCCGGAAATTGCTGGATTACGTTCGGTAACCCCGGCAGATCGAGCCGACCGTGCATCGTCGTGAGAAACGGCACCCCAAGTCGACGCAGCAGCGGCAGATGCAGCCAGTCAATGTGGGCATGTATGACGTCGAACTCCTTCGCCCGCTTCGAAATCGCTTCAAGCAAAAGAGCGGTGATAGCCATCGGGTCGGTACGCTGCCGCCCGAGGCGCAGTGCGTGAGGCCACACCGGGTGAAGACTGCCGCGCGTTCGCGAGTCGCCGCTCGCAAACAGGGTGACTGCGTGACCCAGTTCGACCAATTCATCGACCAGCCACGCGACCACCCGCTCCGTGCCACCGTACAACTTGGGAGGCACGCTTTCGGCCAAGGGAGCAATTTGAGCGATACGCATGAAGACCTGCAGAGTGAGTGATGAACGACGACGGCTAATCCTTGTTCCTATGATCGCCCGGCCTCCAAATCCGAACATGACAATTCGCGAGCGAAGGCTCACCTACCGATGGATTGCATCGCCAAGATCACCGCCGCTGAAAGGAGGCACGAAAGGGCGAGCAACGTCCAATCCGGCCGCGCACTTCCCTCTATTATCTGTCCCATCAGCAGCTCTATCCGCTTCACGATTCGTCCTCGGGAAGCCGGTCGAGATAGGTGAGTCCGAAACACGTGAGTTCTTCAGTCTCGCTTTGACTGGCCTTCGACCTCCCTTGAAGATGGCGCTCCAACAAGCATCGTCGGCCGTCCGCAGCGTCGACGTCGCGATGCGTCGCCAGATAGACGGTCCAGGCCGTGTCGACCGCCTTTCGTAGGGGAACTTCATCGACCATTCTCTAGCTCCACTAGCGTCTGAAAAGCAACTCAGGTTGTCTTCGCAAGTTCCCTGTTTTTCCCTTACGTCCGAGTTTCAAGGGAAACATGATCGCGCCTCCGCGCGAGGTGGAACCTAGTCGGTCCGGCGCTCGTTCTTAAGAAACGACGCCGGATCAACTGAAGGCAAATGTTCAAGGACAAGGGCGCAAATGGAATCAAGGGATTTACCTGACGAGCGTGCGCGGGTCGTTTCCTTCCTCGGCTTGCTCGCTCTTGCCGTTGCGACGGAAGTCCTCTTGCCACATAACAAGGGCTCCGGGGACCTGAAAGCGGAAAAGGGAACGACCGAAGCCTGCACCGACGCTCGCGGCCGAGCGGCGAACACCCCCTTGGAAATCTCAGCGCTCGGCTGGAAGGATATCCTGCTGCGGCTCTATTCGAACATATCGAAACACCGGGTCATGGCCATGGCCGCCGGCGCGACTTACTACAGTATATTGGCCTTCTTTCCCGCCATTGCGGCGCTGGTCGCCATGTATGGGATGTTCTCCGATCCCTCGACGATAGCAAAACATCTGGATCAGCTTCGCGGATTTCTGCCCGGCGGCGCCATCGATGTCGCGGGCGAACAACTCACGCGCGTCGCCTCGAAGCGATCGCAGACGCGTGGCCTGACGTTTCTGGTAGGACTGGGCGCATCTCTGTGGAGCGCCAATGCCGCGATGAAGTCGTTGTTCGACAGGCTGAACATCGTCCACAGCGAAGAAGAGAAGCGCGGGTTCGTCATGCTGAACGCGATATCGCTCGGCTTCACGATCGGCGGAGTCCTCTTCATGCTGGCAGCGCTCGGGTCGATCGTTTTAATGCCAGTTGTGCTTGACTATGTCGGGCTCTCGAGTTTCGGTGATCGGCTTCTGCGTATCGGAAGATGGCCGGCGATGTACCTCATACTCACGTTCGCCTTGGCCGTAATCTATCGGTACGGTCCCAGCAGCGAGGCGCTCAGGCGGCGATGGATTACCTGGGGTAGCGCGATCGCTGCCCTGCTGTGGCTCGCCGTCTCGGGGCTGTTCTCCTGGTATGCCGCCAACTTCGGCAAGTTCAACGAGACCTACGGCTCTCTCGGGGCCGTAATCGGCTTCATGACGTGGCTTTGGATTTCCGCCATCGTGATCCTCTTGGGCGCGGAAGTCGACGCCGAGATGGAGCACCAGGCCGCGCTTACAACGACAGGAATGCTCAAGCCGATGAGCGTGCGAGGCGCACGGATGGTCGATACGGTCGCTGCGGCGAAGGGCGGCTGACATGACGAACCTACTGAAGATCCCGACCTGGGCCGACGAGGAGAACATTCACGCCATCGTCGAAACACCTCGCGGAAGCACCTGCAAGCTGGACTTCGATCCGGAGCTGCGCGTGTTCACGTTAGCCAAGCCGTTGATGGCAGGCCTCACCTATCCGTACGACTGGGGATTCATTCCGTCGACTAAGGCGCAGGATGGCGACCCCCTCGACGTTCTGGTGATCCACGACGCGCAAACCTATCCCGGGGTCGTTTTACGATGTCGACCTGTTGGCGTCCTGGAAGTCGAGCAGGCGAGCAAAGGCAGGAAGGAGAGGAACGATCGTATATTTGAGGTGCCTGAGCGCTCTCCTCTTGAGATGGATCTGAAGGACATTCGCCACCTTCCGTCCCGGGCCCGCGAGGAATTGGAGGCGTTCTTCCGTGCCACGAATGCGCTAGAAGAGAAACATCTCGAGTTTTTGGGGTGGCGCGGCCCAAAGCAGGCCGCTA
>JAQGJF010000744.1 GCA_028290765.1 Tardiphaga sp. | reverse complement strand
ACCGGAACGTCGGTGCGCTCGCCCGGCTCGGATTTCTTGGTTTCGGTGACGGCCTTCGCGGTGACCTCGACAAGTTCGTTGTCGGGTTCTTCCTCGGCCTCTTCCTTGGTCTCTTCCTCGTCGCTCTCGGCGTCTTCGGATTCAGACACGTTGATGCCCATGTCGGAGAGCATCGACATGATGTCTTCGATCTGCTCCGGCGAGGTGGTGTCGGACGGCAGGACTTCATTGAGCTGATCGAAGGTCACGAAGCCGCGCTTCTTGGCCTGCTTGATCATCTTCTTGACGGCGGCGTCGGAAAGGTCGAGCAACGGCGACGGTGCGTCGGGCGAGTCCTTCTCCGGTGCGTCTGCAGCCTTGTCGTCTTTTTCCTTGTCCTTAACCTGCAGCGTCTTTGCCTTGGTGGCCATTCAATGCTCCTGAAACGCGCTCACGCAGGGTGGGCTGCCACCCCGCTTTGAAACTTTGTATCGATCTCGACGCGGAAAGGGCGGCGCATACCTTCGCCACCCCACTTCTGTCTTGCCGGGTTCGAACTCTTAGCCCGCAGGCTATTAAGCTTCGATTAACCCTGTTTTTGCAGCCAAACCATGGATTTGGCGAGTCATTTCGCGGTTCCGGCGGCCGCCGTCCGCACGATTTTTTAGTCACATGCTCCGGTGGAACCGACCTGAGGACTCACCGAATCCCTCAATCAGGGCCTCAGTGCCGTCCACTTCCGAAAGCCGGGCCTTAACGTCGAGCAGCCAGCGCAGATTGGCCTCGCTGCCGTCCTCGCCCAAAGCCAGCTCAGCATCCTTCAGCTCCCTAAGTAATGAGTGCCATTGGCGATGCAAGGAGACCAGCTGGTGCCAGGTGGAAAGAACGTCCTCCCGCGCCGCCTGGGGTTGCGCGCCCCACACCGCCGCGGTCGTGATCGCCTTCTCAACCCTTTGAAGAGTCTCAGTAAATCCGCCAACCGCGAGGTCGCCGCGCATTTTCTCGCTGAGCTCCGAGGGGTCCTGGCTGTGGTGGTGATCGTTGGCGAAAGCCGCGATGATTCCGGCCCGCAACCGATGCGCTTCGGAATTGGCCAGTTCGAGCGCCGCGACCTCTTCCAGATGGTCATGCAGCAGCCAGGGATGGTTGATCAGGCACTTCAGGATCAGCGCCTCGCGGCGCGACAGGGCACTGCGTTGACCCCGCATGATCGGGCTCAAAGCGAGGTCCGGACTGGCCACCTGATAGGGCTGGCGGTTGATGGTCTGGCTGCCCGCCGAGCCCTGGAAACGGCCGCCGCGCGGTTCCATCCGGCCCGCCGCGCCGGGCGTGAACGAGCCGCGCGCCGGAAAACGCCGGCCTGATTCGCCGCCGAACCCGCCCCCGGCCTGCCCGCGATAGTTGCCTTTGGCATAGCCGCCGCGGCCGCCTTCGGGCGCAAAGGCCTGCCGCAGCCGCTCGACCAGATCCTGACGATAATAGCGCCGCACCACTTCGTCGCGAATGCCCAGCGTGAGCTCATTGATCCGCGCTTCCAGTGCGGCGCGGCGCTCCGGCGTCGAAAAACCGCCGCCGGCGGTCTCCCGCGACCAGATCAGATCGGCGAGCCCGCGCGCGGCGCCGATGACTTCCTCGATCGCGACGCGTCCGCCGGAACGGGCGAGATCGTCGGGGTCCTGGCCTTCCGGCAGCAGCGCAAAACGAAGACTCTTGCCGGGCTTGAGATGCGGCAGCGCCAGATCGGCCGCGCGCCACGCCGCCTTCTGGCCGGCCTTGTCGCCGTCGAAACAAAGAATCGGCTCGTCGACCATCTTCCACAATAGCGCGAGCTGGTTTTCGGTGAGCGCGGTGCCGAGCGGCGCCACGCTGCCGGCAAAGCCGACGCCGACCATGGCAATGACGTCGACATAGCCTTCGACCACCCCCAGCGGCGCGCCATTGTGGGTCGCGGTGCGCGCGGTGGCGAGGTTGTAGAGATTGTCGCCCTTGTGAAACAGCGGCGTTTCCGGCGAATTCATGTATTTCGCGGGAACGTCCTTCTCCAGCGCGCGGCCGCCGAAGGCGATGACGCGCCCGCGCAGATCGGCGATCGGAAACATCACGCGGTCGCGAAACTTGTCATACGGCACCGGGATGTCGTCGCCGCCGACCAGAAGCCCCGCCTCGACCATGTCCTCGACCGGGATGCCCTGGCTACCGAGATATTCCTTCAAGGCAAAACGCTCGGCTGGCGCGTAACCGAGGCGAAACTGCAACTGCGTCGCCGGTGAAATGCCGCGGTCGCCGAGATAGCCGCGGGCGCGGGCGCCGCCGCGCGCGGCCAGCGTGTCGGCAAAGAATTTCGCGGCGAGCTCCATCACGTCGTACAGCGTCTTGCGGCGCTGCTCATGGCGCGCGGCATCCGGCGTCGCCGCCGGCAGCGCCACGCCCGCCATCGATGCCAGCCGCTCCACCGCCTCGGTGAAGCCGACGCCGTCGGTCTCCATCACGAAGGAGATGATGTCGCCATGTTTGCCGGAGGAGAAGTCGTGGTAAAATCCCTTCTGGTCGTTGACGGTGAAGGACGGCGACTTTTCCTGCTGAAACGGCGACAGCCCTTTCCATTCGCGCCCCGCCTTCTTCAATTTCACGCGCTTGCTCACGACTTCCGAAACCGGAAGCCGGGCGCGCAAATCGTCGAGGAACTGGGGCGTGAAGCGCATGGAGTGATTTTGCGTGAGTCGTGGGGCCGTGTCTCGCGGCGTCGGCAACCGACCATCGATATAGGTATCAGGGGGTTAAAAGCGAAGATTGATGGCTTTCTCCCGGTTATTCACAGGGCCACACCTCCTCATCGTTGTGTGAACACCGCCCTTGAACCGATCCCGGTTCCACGCTTCCATGCCCCATGTTCACGACATTCAGGGGCGGCAACAGCGGCGCGTGGCAGGTGACATCGCTTTCACCCGTCAAGGGCGAGTCGCTGGCGACCGTGCCGTGCCTCTCGGTCATCCACTCCGAAGCCATCGCGCTGCCGCTGATCCCGTCGCCAACCTCGTGGCGGCTGGCCGGCGTCGCCAGCCATGTCCGCTATGTCGAACGCGCCGAGAAGACCGCGCTCGGCGCCGTTCAGGCCGGCCTCGGACGTCCCGAAGCGACCCGGGCGGCGCTGATCCCGATCCGGAAATCACCGGCCTGGTGGGATCTGACGCAGGAAGAGCGCCGCGCCATCTTCGAGGACAAATCCCGCCACATCGCGGCCTCCCTGAAATACCTCCCCGCCGTCGCGCGGCAGCTCTATCACTGCCGCGATCTCGGCGAACCGTTCGATTTCCTGACCTGGTTCGAATACGCGCCCGAACATGCCGCCCTATTCGAAGAACTGGTGGGCACGCTGCGCGGCACCGAAGAATGGACTTTTGTCGAGCGCGAGGTCGATGTGCGGGTGGTGAAGATCGACCTGGCGCCTGCCTTGTAGGATGGGTTGAACGACCGCGTCCGCCGAGGCTCAACGAGCGAAGGCGAAAAAGTGAAACCCATCATCCGCACCGGAAGCATCGATGGGTTTCGCAAGCGTTCAACCCATCCTACGGCTTCGGCCTACTTTTCCAGAAACCGCCCCGAGACGATCCGTGGCAGGCTGGTGACCGGCCAGTTGTAGATATAGGTCCACGCCTCATGGACCGCGCCGTCGTCGCCTGTCACCGGCAGCATTTTGCGCACGTATTCGGTCGGCTCGACAAAACCCTCGCCGCAGGCCTCATACATATCGAACTCGCGCAGCAACGCCTCGGGCTGGCGCAGCCGGTACAATTCGCCGAACACCACGTCGCCCGGCTCATCGGACAACAGCAGCCCGGGATAATGCTTCACCAGATAGAGCCGGCCCCGACACCGCGCCTCGCCGAGAAAGTCCGCGCTGCGCGAGAGCAGCGCCGCCATCGGGTGCTCGAAACCGCGCATCAGCGTGCCGTAGACGAAGAGAAGATCGGGAGTCATTTCATACCGAGATTGCGAGTCAGCTGAGCGGAGCAAGATATACCGTCATTGCG
>JAQGJF010000445.1 GCA_028290765.1 Tardiphaga sp. | reverse complement strand
GAGGATGGTTCGGGCCTGATCGGCGGCTCCTGTATCGTGGATCCCAATGGCCAGATTGTTGCAGAGGCGCAGACGCTTGCGGATGAGGTCATCGTCGCCGACCTCGATCTCGATCTCTGTCGCCAGGGCAAGGACAAGATGTTCAATTTCGCCGCCCACCGGCGGCCGGAGCAATACGCCGTCATCACGGAGCGTGCTGGCGTGATCGAACCGGCCGCGCTCGATGCGATTTAACAGGATGCGGCCAGACGCGGCGTTACCGAAGGAGCTGATATGACACGCCTCTCGTTCTCCGTTGGTCTTGCTGCGCTGCTCGCCCTTACAACGGCACGGGCCGCCGAACTATCTGAAACGATCAAGCAGGCGGGCGTCGTGCGGCTGACGGTCAATTCGACCTATGCCCCGATGGAGTATCGCGATCCCGCGACCAACGAACTGGTCGGACTCGACATCGATCTCGCCAACGAGATCGCAAAACGGCTGGGCGTGAAAATCGTCTGGAGCGAAACGCCTTTCGCGGAACTGATCCCCTCGTTGCAGACCAAGCGCGCCGATTTCATCATCAGCGGCATTTCGGACCGTAGCTCGCGGCGCGAGACCGCCGATTTCGTCGACTATCTGACGACCGGTCCGCAGTTCTTCGTTCTGACGGAGAATGAAGCGAAATCCGCCATCGATCTCTGCGGCAAGAAGGTCGGGACGACGCGCAGCACCAGCTTCCCGGTCGAGATCGAGAAATGGAGCAAACAGAACTGCGACGCTGGCGGCAAGCCCGCGGTGCAATATGTTCCGGGCGAGAACAGCATCGACGTTCGCAATCAGCTCAAGCAAGGCCGTATCGACGCCGCGGTGCAGGGCAGCGAAACCTTGCCTTACGCCCAGAGCCAGGAGGTGGGAAAATACCGCGTCGTCGGAGAGCCATTCTCCACC
This sequence comes from Tardiphaga sp., assembly GCA_028290765.1. Next base: position 2,267 of record JAQGJF010000445.1, on the reverse strand, counting down.
GGCTATCAGGGCATCATGTTCCGCAAGGACGACGCGGCGCTGCGCGAAGTGGTGACGCAGCATCTCGCCGCCATGATCGCTGACGGCTCCTACAAGGCCATTCTCGACAAATTCGGGCTGGGGGCGAACGCGGTGCCACAACCCTTGATGAATGCGGCCACGCAATGAGAACGGCGGACACGCTTGCGGGAGGCTTCACCGATCTTTCGGGGATGCGGCTTGCGCGTCAGCCGCATTGGCAGCGATGGCTCGCCGTGGCCGCTATACTCGTCGTGCTGGCCGCGATCGGGCGCGCCTTCGCCAACGGTCAGATCGAGTGGAGCTATGTCAGCCGCTTCCTGACCGCGAAGGTGATTCTTGAAGGCATCGTCAACACCATGGTGATGGCGGTGCTTGCGATGGCGCTCGGCATCGTCCTGGGGGTCGTTGCCGCGATCATGAGGCTGTCGCCCAATCCGGTGCTGAAGTCCGTCGCCGCCGGCTATACGTGGCTGTTCCGCGGTACGCCGCTGATCCTGCAACTGCTGTTGTGGTTCAACCTCGCACTGATATTTCCGACCATCGGCCTTCCCGGCCTGTGGTCGGCCCGGGCGGTCGACGTCATGACGCCGTTTCTGTCCGCGCTCCTCGGCCTCGGCATCAACCAGGGCGCCTATACGTCGGAGGTGATGCGGGCCGGCATGCTGTCGGTCGATGTCGGACAGTATGAGGCCGCGCAGGCGATCGGCATGGGACGGCTGCGCGCGTTGCGGCGGATCATCCTGCCGCAGGCGATGCGGGTGGTGATCCCGCCGCTCGGCAACGAGTTCATCGGCATGGTGAAGGCGACTTCGTTGGCAAGCGTCATCCAGTATCCGGAATTGCTGCACAACGCCGAGAATATCTATTACGCGAATTCACGCGTGATCGAACTGCTGATCGTCGCCGGGCTCTGGTATCTGCTCGTCGTGTCGATCCTGACGCCGCTGCAGATGCTGCTCGAGCGACGCTTCGCGCGTGGAGCATTGCAGATCAGCCGATGACCAGCCCCCTCGTCGCCATCCGTTCGGTCAGCAAGAGTTTCGGGGACTTTCAAGCCCTGAAGCGGGTCTCGCTGGACGTCCGGGCCGGCGAGGTGCTTTGCCTGATCGGCGCGTCGGGATCGGGCAAGACGACGCTGCTGCGTTGTATCAATCAACTGACCTCCGTCGACGGCGGCGGCATCTGGTTGGATGGCGAGCTGCTGGGAGTCCGCGAAGAGCGTGGGCGATTGCATCGGCTTACCGAACGGCAGATCGCGCGCCAGCGACTGAAGACCGGCATGGTGTTCAAGCGCTTCAACCTCTTCCCGCACAAGACGGCGCTCGAAAACATCACCGAAGGTCCGGTGCAGGTGCAGGGCCGCAAGCCGGAGGACGCACGCGCCGAGGCAATCGAGCTGCTGCGACGCGTTGGGCTTGTGGCGAAAGCCGATGCCTATCCCGCACAGCTTTCGGGCGGCCAACAGCAGCGGGTGGCGATCGCGCGAGCGCTCGCGATGAAACCGATGCTGATGCTGTTCGATGAGCCGACCAGCGCGCTCGATCCCGAACTGGTCGGCGAGGTGCTCGCGGTCATGAAGGAGCTTGCCCGCAGCGGCATGACGATGATAGTGGTGACCCACGAACTCGGCTTTGCGCGCGAGGTCGCCGATACCGTCGTTTACATGGACCATGGTGCCATCGTGGAATCCGGCCCTGCGGCCGATGTTCTTGGCGCGCCCCGTGAGGTGCGTACTCAGTCGTTTCTTGCGGCGGTGATTTGATGGGACAGTTTTCATGATGAAACGTTTTCTTGCAGCCACGATCGTCAGCGCGATCACGGGGTCGGCGATGGCGGTGGAACTGCCTGCGGAAATCGCAAAGCAGGGCAGCCTCAAGGTCGCCATCGTGCCCAACTATCCCCCGATGGAATTCCGCGATCCCGCCACCAGCACGCTGACTGGTTTCGACGTGGAACTGGGCGAAGCGCTCGGCCGCAAGCTCGGTGTCAAGATCGTCTGGCAGGAGACTAGTTTCGACCAGATGATGCCCGCGATCGCAACGGGGAGGGTGGATGCGATCCTGTCCGGCATGACGGATATGGCGAGCCGCCAGGACACCGCGACCTTTGTCGATTATCTGCGCAACGGGCCTCGCTTCTTCGCCCAGCAATCGCGCGCGGCGGAGTTCAAGGAGCCGGCGGCGCTGTGCGGGAAAAACGTCGGCGCCAGCCGGCGCACGTCGTTTCCGAAGCTGATCGCCGCCTGG
>JAQGJF010000704.1 GCA_028290765.1 Tardiphaga sp. | reverse complement strand
GCCAGCGCGCAGAGCCGGCGGGCGAGGCGAACCGGCAGCGGCTGCAGCACCGATTCCTCCATCCGCTCGCTCATCCAGCGGATACGCTGGCACAACAGCTGGATCAGCTTGACCGCGACGCGGGGTTCGCGCTCGAGATGGCTGAGAAAATCCTCCCGCCGCAGCACGAACAATTCGGTCGGCTCGCCGGCGGTGGCATCCGCGGTGCGGCTCTGGCCGTCGAGCACCGCGACCTCGCCGAAGAGGTCGCCGGGGCCGAGAAAATTCAGGGTCAGGCGGCTGCCGTCCGACGCCCCGGTTTCGATCCGGATCTGGCCGCGGCGGACGCCGTACAGCGCGTCGCCGCTGTCGCCTTTCTGGAACAGCATCTCGCCGGCGCCGAGCTGCTGGGTCTGGCACAGGCCGGAGATGCGCTGCAGTTCGTCGGCGCCGAGGTCGGCGAACATCGGATTCATCTTCAGAAGTACCGCAAATTCGGCCTGTTTGCTCATTGCAATGCCCTCCTGCCGGCCCGGCGTCGCCAAACGGAGCCCGGTGCAAAAGCTTGGCGTCTGGAGAAGTGTGTCATAAGTCACATAACTTTGCAGCCTCCCCGGATTATTTTTGGCAGGGTCCAAGCGGTTTTGCGGTTTCGCGGCTAAAGTCGCGGCATCGGCGACGCCGCACATGCGTCGTCCGCGAGTGCCGCGTTCACGATCTGGAATGTCGAGATGAGAGTTCTGAAAATCGCCGGCGCCGCCTTCGCGGCCGTGATCGTTGTGATCGCGCTGCTTCTGATGATCGGGATTCCATCCGGCTTTCTGACATCGGCGATCCAGGACCGGGTCGAGCGCGAAACCGGATACAAGCTCGTCGTGTCCGGCGCGACCAGACTCGGCATCTGGCCCTCGCTGAATGTGACGCTGAACGATATCACGGTGGAAGACCCGAAGGCCCGGGACCCCGACAGCCGCCTGACCATCGGCAGCGTGCAGGCCGACATCCCATTGCGAAGCGCACTATCGGGTCATCCGCAAGTCACCGAACTCGTCGTCAACAAGCCTGTGCTGTATGTGCCGTTGCGGCGCGAGCGGGATGCGCGCATCGACAACGCCCCCAAACCGACGGCGCCCTCGGGCGCCGCCGCCGCGAATGATTTCACCATCGACCACGTAAAGGTCATCGACGGCGCCGTCGCCTTCGCCAATCTGCGCGACCGCGTGGAGAACCGCATCGACGGCATCAACGCCGACGCCATCATCGGCGCCGATCGCCAGGTCAGTTTCGCAGGCAGCGCGCGATCCGGCGACCAGCCGCTGAAATTCGACATCAAGGCGGCGCTGCCCGCGGGATCGATCGAGCGGCAAAACATTCCGGTCGAATTGATGCTGGATTCGCCTGGCCTAATGGGGCGGGCGCTGTCCGCCAAGGCGCAAGTGCGCGCCAACGGCGCGGTGCTCGCCATCAACGGCGTGAGCGGCACGCTGGACGGCGTGCCGTTCAACGGCTGGGCCTCGGCCGATCTTTCCAGCAAGCCGCTGGTGAAACTGGACCTCGACTTCCAGCGTTTCGACATCGGAACGCCGTCCCGCGGCAAGCCAACCGTATCACCGCAACCAGGAAAACCCTGGAGCAACGAGCCGATCAATCTTGCCGGATTGAACTACGTCGATGCCCAGATCAGGATTTCGGCCGCCGAACTCAACATCGGCGCCGCGCGCTTTGCGCCGGCGGCGGTCGATGCCGCGCTCGGCAGCGGCGTGCTCAAGGCGCAGTTTTCGCATCTCGGCGTCTACGGCGGCGAGGCTGACGGCGAACTCACCGTCGATGTATCCGCGAGCACGCCGAACTATATGCTGCGCAGCGATCTTGCCGGCGTGCGCGCCTTGCCGCTGCTGTCGGGCCTTGCCGATTTCGATAAGATCGACGGCAAGATGCAAGCCAAGCTTGCGTTCCGCTCGAGCGGCTTAAGCCAGCGCGCGATCGTGTCGGACCTGAACGGCACGGCCTTCGTGGTTTTCCAGGACGGCGCGATCCGCGACCTGAATATTGCCAAGATGATCCGCTCGCTCACCTCAGGCACGCTGTCGGGATGGCAGGAAGGCCGCGACCAGACCACCGACCTCGCCCAGCTCAGCGCCTCGTTCCGGATCGAACAGGGCCAGGCCACCACCAGCGATCTGACGCTGGTCGGCCCATTGGTGCGCATGACCGGCACCGGCACCGTCGACCTGCCCGCGAAGTCGCTGGTGTTCCGGGTCGAGCCGAAACTGGTGATGACCACCGAGGGACAGGGCAGCGCCGCCAATCCGGTCGGGCTCGGCATTCCCGTCGCGATCGAGGGTCCGTGGGCCGAGCCGCGCATCTATCCTGACGTCGCCGGCATGCTGGACAATCCCGACGCCGCCTACGCCAGGCTGAAGGAAATGGGCAAGGGCCTGTTCGGCCAGGGAGGCTTACAAGGCGGGGTGCCCGACCAGCTCGGCGAAACCTTGGGAAACCTGCTTCAACAGGGCTTGGGCAGCCGCAGCACCGCCCCGCCGGCGCAAACTGCTCCAGCCTCGCCGTCGGATCAGCTCAAGCCGCCTCCACCCGACCAGGAAACGCCGATGGACAGCATCATGAAGCAGCTGTTCGGGCGATGAAGGTATCGTGTCCCGGACGCGGTGCGGCATTCTTCATG
>JAQGJF010000439.1 GCA_028290765.1 Tardiphaga sp. | reverse complement strand
CAACGCCGCGAGGTAGGGCGCCGCAAAACCGTGGCGCTCGTTGGTCACCCAATCCCGCACCGTGCCGTAGGACGGCATGCCTTCGTCGCGGCAGACGTCGATCAGGCTGCGGCCACGGCGCAGTTCTGCGAGGATTCGTTCCGCGGTTTCAACCGAGTAGCCCGGCGCGCGGCCGACCATGGCGTCACCGGCTTCGCGCGCCTGGCGGTAGGCCGCGGCAAAGCCGTGATGATCGTCGTTGACCCAGCCCTGCACGGTGCGGGCGGACGGCATGCCGGGCTCGTTGCACAGCAGGCGCAACGCGTGGCCAGCGCGCAGCCGATCCAGAACGCGTTCGGCCAGTTCGGCGGTATAGCGCGGCGGGCGCGGCATGGATGATCTCCGGGCCATTCGAGAGCGTCGTGGCCATTGAGCACATCGCGAGCGCCACAGTTGGTCAATCGGCATTTGGGTTTGTTTTACACAGGGCGCGATGCGGTTCCTTCGCTACCGCAGCGCTTGCGCCATCATCCACCCGGCGCTAGCCTTCCGCAAAATCAGGGAGGCGACGATGCGTTATGGTCTTTTCTTTGCCGCGTTGATAGCCATCGCGGCGCCGGCCCATGCCGAGCCCCGCGCGGCCTATGTGACGATGGTGTTGCAGGCGTTCGCCGCCAAGGTGGAATGCCCCGGCATGGACGTCGCCTATCAGGATCTGGTGCAGAAGGCGAAGGACATGCAGCAGCCGGACGGCACCACGGAGCAGGTGCGCCAGGCCATCGCTTTCATGCACACCGGCGGGAAGATGGGCGAGCGCGGCGATGACGCGCTGATGTCGGAAGTCGCGCTGGCGACGCAGTCCATCGACCTCGACCAGAGACGTCTTGGCATGACGACCTGGTGCGAGAGCCGCAAAGCAAGCCTAGCCGGGTTTGTGCGCACGAAGAACTAGCCGCCACGGGTAACGGTCGGCATGCCAATCAACAAGGAAGCCTCCCGCATCTGGCGAGGCGGCATCAGAGACATTCTGAATCGGCAATGGGACCCGATTGGCGGGTGTCCTGCTGATGAATATGACAGTTATGTCGGCACCATCGCCGCGATGCTTCGCGAAAATGCCGACGATGCCGCCTTGCTGAAATACCTGGAGTGGGCCGAATCCGTTCACATGGGCTATGGTCGTTTCGACGCCGGGAGGGCTCGCGACGTCATCAAATCGCTTCGAGCGCTCGGCCGGCCGGATTAGGTTGAAGAATGCGGCGCAGCGTCATTCGTCGTTCTCGCTGCCGCCCGAAATGGTGGGTTACGGCTTCCGCCTTCGTTCGTTGAGCTACTGCGGACGGGGTCCGCCTACGAACTGAAGTGGATATGCTTGGCGACCGCTCCGACTTACGGAAAATCACCCAAACGGCGTGTTCTGGCCGATGCGATGGGTGTCTCTTGCCATTAAGATTACATCTTAACCAATAATTAATAATGCATTTGTGGCCACGAAATTGCCGGCCTAGCTTGCCTGGATGCCGCACCAATTACGAGTGGGTGCCTGCCATGACGCATAGAATGCATGGGGCGCTTGTCGCCTTTCTCAGCCTGGTATCGCTCAGCTTCGCCGCAAACGAGACGTTTGCCCGGTCGGGAGCCGCGCCGGCAGCAGTGCACGCCAGAGGCCCTGCTCCTCCGTCGATCGCGTTCTCGCCGCGGCATCATCATCGGGGAAACAGAACAGGAGCGTTTTGGCCGGCAACGGGTGGTTTCGTCTACGACCGATCGATTGACCAGGTACCGGCCGATATCGCGCCACCAGCGACGCGCGATATGCACTACACCTACACCTATGATGTTCCCTGGGATTGGGCACACCGATATCCGCCGGCCGTCATCCCTTCTGAACGCGCCTATGTGTCCGAGTGTCCCGCGCAGACCGTGACGGTTGCCGGCAAAGGCGGCAGACAGCAAACCGTCAATATCATCCGGTGCTACTAGGCGTTCGGTTGCGATAAAGCCCCTCACCTGCGAAAGCGGGTGGCCCAGAGCGTTCATGTTCAACGATTGACGCTCTGCAATACTGGGTGGCCCGGTCAAGAGGGCCGGGCGATCACGGCTTTTCCTATGGCCCGGTCCAGGCGTCTCAGCGTCGAATGATGTCTGCCGGATACGGGCGAGCAGAGCGGCCCGCGCAGACATTTTTGCGCGCTTCAACCGCCTCGCGGTGTTGTTTCTCGAAGTCGTTGAGCGAGATGTTGGAGATGTCGCACGTCTCGCGATGGTCATTGGCGTATTGGGTTACGGCATCCCATGCCATGGAAAAACGAACATACGCCGCGCAGCGGTCCGACGCCGGAAAACCCCTCACTTTTTCCGAGGCCGCTGCAGCCTCGCCGCGCAGCCGGGTCAATTCCGGGCACAGCGCCTGCGCGCTGGCCTGACTGCAAAATCCGACGAGCGCCATCATCGCAAGGGCTAGCGAATGGGTCCGCATCAAAGGATTCCTCACGCCGATTGCCACCAGGCCCGCCAGCTCGTTCGAGAAGCTTTCGATTTCATCGCGCATATGAAGCAGCCGCAGGGGGCGGGCTCTTGCTGGCAGCCATCAGAAGATTCGCAGCGCATCCCGCTCTACATCCGCACGGATGTACGGCAAGAGCGCGTCTCGGGTCGAATAACCGACCTCCGCCTGGTGCTCGAAAGCATCATCAAGCACGCGAAAAACCCCCATGTAGGGACTTTAGCCAAAGGCCGCGCCGGGTGCGACATCGATAAAAACATCCACGTCGGAACCGGGGCCCGCTTCGTCGCGCGCATGCGATCCGAACAGATACAGCGACGCCACCCCGAACGCCCGCAAGGCAGGCTCGGTTTCTTTCAGTTTGGCGATGGCGTCGTCGCGTCGCATGGCTTCGAATATATGCCAGAACGGATCAAGTTTCCATTTGTGCTGCATTGTTCCTTTCTTATTGAAATCAATCGCTTAGGGAAAAATA